>JAAFHB010000090.1 GCA_010906965.1 Mariniphaga sp.
TTTTCCCCCAGTTCCCCCAGTTCCGCAAGCTCCACTGGGGGTTATTCAAATTTAACCACTTCGTGGTATAAAAATAGTTTTTCAGCAATCCCTATTTAGTTTGTGCGGGTGGTGATGTAATTGACATACTCGATCAAAGCAGATTTGACCTCTGAGTCGGCGTAAGCCGAAAGTTGGGCAATTGCTTTCTCGTTAAAACCGTTCATCACCTCTTCTGCATATTTGAATCCCCCGTGAGCTTCCACAAAATCACCAACTTCGCGAATATCAGCAGCCGATTTTGACCGTTTCCTTACGATTTTGAGAATATGTGATTTATCGCTGCTACTCGCCTTGTTCAAGGCGTGGAGCAACGGAAGCGTGATTTTCTTTTCGCGGAGATCATTCCCGGTTGGTTTTCCAATCAGGTTCGATTTTTGATAATCGAACAAGTCATCCTTAATCTGGAAAGCCATTCCGGCGTATTCACCAAAAAGGCGCATTCGCTCAATTACTTCAGCATCTGTAGTTACAGAACAAGTTCCTACCGCGGCACTCGTGGCAAGTAAAGAGGCCGTTTTTTTTCGGATAATTTCGAAATAGATCTCCTCGGTAATGTCAAGTTTACGGGCCTTTTCAATCTGAAGGATTTCACCTTCGCTCATATCACGAACTGCAGTGCAGATGTGATCCAATATATCGTAATCGCGATGTTCGATCGACCAAAGCAACCCTTTTGCCAGTATGAAATCGCCAACGAGTACAGCAATCTTGTTTTTCCAGACAGCATTCACCGAAAAAAATCCACGTCGCTGATACGAATCATCAACTACATCGTCGTGAACAAGTGTTGCGGTATGTAATAATTCAATTGTTAAAGCAGCATGATAGGTACGTTCATTGAAATCGCCGTTCAGTTTTGCAGCCAGAAAAACCATCATCGGACGCATTTGTTTCCCCTTGCGGCGCAGGATATAATTGATGATCGTACTTAACAGTGGTAAATCACTCTTAGTCGCTTTTTGAAAATAGGGTTCAAATTTTATAAGCTCCTCTTTGATAGGCGCTACAATCCGCTCTTTAGATGACATTATTTATAAATTGTATTCTTCTTTTCCATTGTCCTACCGGCCAAAGGTAAGAATTAAAATATATATTCATATATTTGCATCAATTATTAGAAGGATCTAAATTTATCACCCATTTTTTATTTTAAACTTCGTAAGATAATGAACTACGCTGAGTTAAATATGGAGAAGCTGACTTTGGCAACCGAAATGTTAAAGGCGATTGCTCACCCAATGCGGATTGCCATTGTCGGATATCTCGATGACGGAGTTCAACTTACCGTTACCGAAATTCACGAACGTCTCGGAATTGAGCAATCAACAACTTCACATCACCTTGGAATCCTTAAAAGCAAGGGGGTCTTAAGTTCAAAGCGTGATGGAAAAAACACCTATTATTTTCTAAAACACAAGGCTTTGACCGGAATACTCACTTGTATCGAAAATTGCGGATGCCAGGATTAGTTTTTGATCAACAATACATTAGGAGCCGACAAAATTTTTGTCGGCTTTTTTATTAATTTTTTACGTAGTTTTGATTTGGTCTTAATTCAAATATACCATGAACAGATTGTTTTTACTTGATGCATATGCACTGATTTACCGCTCCTATTTCGCTTTCATCAATGCACCACGGGTCAATTCTAAAGGACTCAACACTTCCACCATGTTGGGATTTGTAAACACGCTCGATCAGCTCATCAAAAATGAGAAACCGACCCATATTGCCGTTGCCTTCGATATGCATGGACCCACTTTTCGTCATGATATGTTTCCGGCGTACAAGGCTCAGCGCGAGGAAATGCCTGAAGATATTCGCAAAGCCATTCCATATATCCGGGAGATAATCAAGGGTTATAAAATTCCAATTATTGAAAAAGAGGGTTTCGAAGCCGATGATGTGATCGGAACTTTAGCTAAAACTGCCGAAAAAGAGGGTTTCCAGGTTTTCATGGTTACACCCGACAAGGATTATGCACAATTAGTCTCTGAGAATATCTTCATGTACAAGCCAAAGCGGATGGGCAACGAAATGGAGATTTTAGGCATTGAACAGGTTTGTGAGAAATTCGAAATAACCAATCCATTGCAGGTAATTGATGTTTTGGGACTTATGGGCGATACCTCCGATAATATTCCGGGATGTCCGGGAATTGGACCAAAAACTGCGATGAAGCTCGTTGGCGAATTCGGTGGCATCGAAGGTGTTTATCAGAATATCAATAAATTAAAAGGGAAACAGAAAGAGAGTCTGGAAAAATTTGAAGAGCAGGTTCGGATGTCGCGTACGTTGGCCACCATCATACTCGACGTTCCTGTTGAATTCAACCAGGAAGAACTCATCATGAGTGATCCTGACTACGTCCATTTGCGTGATATTTTCACCGAGTTAGAATTCAGGGCTTTGGCTGAAAGAATATTACCTGCTTCAACAAAAACGATAGCCCCGCCCAAACCAGCACCAGAATTTGAGCAGGGCACGCTTTTCAGTATACCCGAACAAACCCAGACCGAATCGGTAAGTATTCATGACGATATCCGCTCAACGACTCACTTATACCATCTAATAAATAATGAAGAGCAAATAAAAGAATTGGTTTCCAAATTAGAGAAACAACCAGCCTTTTGTTTCGATACAGAAACGACGGGACTCGATCCGCACACAGATAAGCTGGTTGGATTATCTTTCTGTTTCAAACCAACAGAAGCGTTTTACATTCCGGTACCTGCCGATCAGAATAAAGCGATCGCAATTGTTCAGCTATTTAAAGCAGTATTTGCCAATGAAGATATCCTGAAAATTGGTCAGAATATGAAATTCGATATTCTGTTCCTTTCGGGATACAGCATTGAAGTCAAAGGCAATTATTTCGACACGATGGTTGCCCATTACCTGATACAACCTGAACTTCGTCACAACCTTGATTACCTGAGTGAAATATACCTTGGCTACAAAAAGGTTGCTACCGAAGAGCTGATTGGCAAAAATGGGAAAAACCAATTGAATATGCGGCAGGTCGATCTGGAGCAGATCAAGGAGTATGCCTGCGAGGATGCTGATATTACATTTCAGTTGATGCCATTGCTCGATGCCGAATTAGAGAAGGCAACTGTAAAAAACCTGTTCACGGAAGTCGAAATGCCTTTACTAAAAGTGCTGGTGCAGATGGAATTGGCTGGTCTGAGAATTGATCCAAAAGTTCTCGACGATTATGCGGTGACATTGCGGACACAAATTGTCGAACTCGAAAATAACATCATCGAACTGGCAGGTGAGCACTTCAACATCTCATCACCAAAACAGCTTGGTTACATACTTTTCGACAAGCTGCTGCTTGATCCGAAAGCGAAGAAAACCAAAACAAAACAATATTCAACGGGTGAAGAGATTTTGGTAAATTT
This sequence comes from Mariniphaga sp., assembly GCA_010906965.1. GTDB lineage: Bacteria > Bacteroidota > Bacteroidia > Bacteroidales > Prolixibacteraceae > JAAFHB01. The sequence continues at coordinate 3,450 of JAAFHB010000090.1, forward strand.
GGTGGATAAACATCCCATCATCAACATGATACTGGAGCACCGGGGATTGAAAAAATTACTTTCTACTTATGTCGAAGCGCTTCCCAAACTGATCAATCCAAAAACCGGCAAAATTCACTCTTCGTTCAATCAGACCATTGCAGCCACCGGACGACTAAGTTCCACGAATCCGAATCTTCAGAATATCCCGATCAGGACAGAAAACGGACGCGAAATCCGCAAAGCCTTTATCCCGAGCGACGATGAGCACATCTTTTTATCGGCCGACTACTCGCAAATAGAACTTCGCATAATGGCCGCCGTTTCGGGTGACAAAGTAATGACCGAAGCCTTTCACAATGGCGAAGATATCCACGCTGCTACCGCTTCGAAGATTTTTGGGATACCAATCAGCGAAGTAACCTCCGAAATGCGACGAAAAGCGAAAACTGCCAATTTCGGTATCCTGTATGGGATCTCAGCATTTGGTCTTGCCCAAAGGCTGAACATTCCCCGGGGTGAGGCGAAGCAGTTGATCGATGATTATTTTGCCAACTTTTCGATGGTCAAGGATTATATGGACAGCCAGCTGGTACTTGCCCGCGAAAGGGGTTATGTTGAAACAATTATGGGAAGGAAACGTTACCTAAGCGACATCAATTCAGCCAATGCTTCCGTAAGGGCCTTTGCCGAGCGGAACGCAATTAACGCCCCAATTCAGGGTTCTGCTGCCGATATTATCAAAGTCGCTATGATCAACATTAGCAAACGATTCGACGAGAAAAGTTTTCATTCTAAAATGATCCTTCAGGTACATGACGAATTAAATTTTGACGTATTGAAAACTGAACTTGAAGCGGTAAAAATGGTTGTGAAATACGAGATGGAAAACGCCGTGAAATTGGCTGTTCCTATTGAAGTGGAGATGGATGCCGCCGAAAATTGGTTACTTGCACATTGATTTGATGTTTTATAACATGAAATTAGTTTATTTAGAGAATAAAAAACGAACTATGTTTGCAGAACGGATCAGAACAGATATTTTGCTATGGCAGAACAAACAATTGCATTTTAAAACATGAATATTAAAGATCTTATAAGTCGGGCTAAAAACGGGTCGAAGTCAAAAATCTGGATAATGGCATTCGGAGCTTTACTTGGCCTGGCCATTCTCGCGACCATTAATACCGTATCGACCTACACATCAACCGACAAATACTGCATGTCGTGCCACGTCCACCCCTGGGCAGAAGAGACCTGGAAGTTGTCGCCACACCACAATAACAGGACGGGTGTCACCGTTCACTGTGTTGAATGTCATTTACCGCCCAAAGGAGAAGGCTACCTCCTCGCTAAAGCAAAACATGGAGCAATCGATGTTTATGGGTTTCTTTTTAAAGATAGCGCCAAAATCAATTGGGAATCAAAAAAGTTGCTTGAAAATGCAAAAGGATTTACATACGAGGCATCTTGCATTAAATGCCATCAAAATCTCTTTCCGGTTACGCTTTCAGTAAACGGAAGCAATGCCCATTTAGCCTACGTGAATGCGAAAGAGGAACCAAAACCCAATTGCCTTAACTGCCATTTAAATGTCGGACATTACGACAAAAATGCAAAGCACGAACACGATACCAATTTTGGGGTTGACGCTGCCGCAAGCAAGGAATTATTTACAGGAGCCACGAAGGTAGAAAAATTCGAAAATTTCACTGAGAAAATTCCGGGTACCACAGTTGCGTTCGATATGGTTGCAATACCTGAAGGAACTTTCAACATGGGAAGTCCGGATGATGAACAACTTCGCAAGCCAGATGAAGGTCCGGTACGAAAAGTGAAGATTTCGAAATTCTGGATGGGAAAAGTTGAAGTTTCATGGAATGAATACCTTGCCTTCTTCCAGGCGACGGGTTCACAGGGACGAACTGAAGGACAGGTTCTTAAAAATAAGAATGTCGATGCGATTACCGGTCCGACTCCGCCATGGGGCGCGCCCGATCAGGGTTGGGGCAAGGGAACAAAACCGGCCATCACGATGTCGTGGCGTGCTGCAAACACTTATTGTCAATGGTTAACGAAAGTCACCGGTAAAAAATACCGCTTACCAACCGAAGCCGAATGGGAATATGCCTGCCGCGGGAATACAACAACCCCTTATTTCTTTGAGGGCGACCCTAAACAATTCACATCAAAAGGAATCTTTAAGAAAATTTTTGGCCGCGATACAACCATTATCAGTTCCCATGTCGTTTACACCGAAAATAGCTTATCAAGAACCAAAGATCCTGCAGCAATGACAGAAAATCCATTTGGTTTGAAAAACATGGCTGGCAATGTTGCTGAATTTTGCTCAGATTATTACGCACCCGATACTTACAGTAAAAGAAGAAGGGAGATAGAGAATCCTGTAGGACCTCAATCGGGCGAAGAACATGTGATCAGAGGAGGTTCGTTTAAGAGCGACGCCAAAGACGTGAGAAGCGCAGCAAGAGATTTCACCAAAACGAAGGCATGGTTGGTAACTGACCCACAAATGCCTAAGAGTGTCTGGTGGTATTCCGATTGCATCGATAACGGATTCAGGGTTGTTTGTGAAGCAGATAGTGTGCAATGAAAGATTTAAGAACAATACGATGAAAAACGAGTCAAAAAACATTAACAGAAGGAAATTTTTAGGCGTCGGTGTGCTGGCAGGAATTACGGTTGCCGGTGCCGGAGCTATCCTTTCATCCTGTAAAAAAGAGATAACCAACGAATCATTGGGACTTCCTCCAATTCTTAAAGGAGCACCAAAAGGGCGGAAGCTTCGTGCCGGCCTTGTTGGGTGTGGAAACCGCGGAACCGGTGCCGCCATAAACTTTATAAGTGCAGGTCCCGACCTCGAAATCATTGCACTCGCCGATGTATTTCAGGATAAGGTTGATGGTTGTCGCGAACGTTTTGCCGGTTTCAAAATGCCGATTCCGGCTGAAAACTGTTTTACAGGTTTTGATGCTTACAAAAAGCTCATGGCAATTCCTGAAATTGATGTTGTTATATTGGCTACTCCGCCACAATTTCGCCCGGAACATTTCCTTGAAGCTGTCACCAACAAAAAACATGTATTTCTCGAAAAACCGGTTTGTGTCGATCCTGTCGGCGCCCGCTTAATGATTGCCACAGCTAAAAAAGCAGAAGCACTCGGACTTTGCGTTGTGACAGGTACGCAACGGCGACACCAGGAAGATTACATCGAAACATATAAACAGGTGGCCAATGGCGCCATCGGCAAATTAACTTCAGCCAAAGCATTCTGGAATCAGGAGCACGTTTGGTTCCGAACACGTGAGGAAGGGTGGAACGATATGGAATACATGATTCGGAACTGGAATAATTTTTGCTGGCTCTGTGGTGACCATATTCTCGATACACATGTTCACAACATCGATGTTATCAATTGGTTCATGGGTAAATACCCCGAAAAGGCCGTTGGTTATGGTGGTCGTGCCCGCAGAGTAACCGGCGATCAATACGACTTTTTCAGCATCGATTTCGATTACGGCAATGGAGTAAGTTCGCATAGCATGTGCCGACAGGTAGATAGCTGCGCAAATGGAACCGGCGAAATCATCAATGGAACAGAAGGATATACCAATTGTGTCAATACGATATGGAACCTCGATGGGACTGTAAAATGGCAGTTTGAATATCCGAAGGACGAGAATGGCAATCCGATGAACCAACTGAAAATTCCAGCCTACGTACAGGAACATATGCACCTTGTGTATGCGATCAGAACAGGCAAATATGTGAACGAAGCGGAACGGACTGCCTTGTCAACACTTACAGCAATTATGGGACGCACTGCAGCTTATACCGGTCAGCAGGTAACCTGGGATGCCATTATGAAATCAGATATGGATCTTGGTCCGGCCAAAATAGAATTTGGTCCGGTCGATATGATTTTCGAAACGCCAATTCCAGGCACGCCTGTAAATGTTTAAATATCAATATCCAATATTAACAACTAAAATTAATCACAATGTTTGACAAATCGACCAGAAGAGATTTTCTGAAACGATCTGCGACCGTAGCTACCGGTGCATTGATCCTCCCACAGATTATCCCTTCAACTGCCTTGGGAATGGGAGGCAAACTTCCACCCAGCGACAGGATTGTAATGGGAGCTATCGGAACAGGTTCGCAGGGAACCGGTAACATGAGAGGCTTTTTAGAAAAAATAAAAGAATTACAGTTTGTGGCTGTTTGTGATGTAGACACAAAGCATTCATCCAATGCAAAAGGACTGATTGACGAGGCAAACAAAAACACCGATTGCCGCGTTTATGGCGATTACCGCGAATTTCTAGAAAAAGAGAAACTGGATGCCGTATCAATTGCATTGCCAGACCATTGGCATGGATTGATTTATTCGGCTGCTGCAAATAAAAAGCTGGATGTTTACGGTGAAAAACCACTTGCACGCACCATCTACGACAGCAAAGCCATCGTTAGTGCTGTAAATGCCAATAAAATTGTGTGGCAAACAGGAAGCTGGCAAAGGTCGCAGGAGCATTTCAGACGTGGAGCAGAATTGGCAATCAATGGTCGTATAGGAAAAATAACACGTGTTGAAGTCGGATTGCCCGATGGTGGAAAAGGAATTGGAACACCTCCGGTCGTTGAAGTACCCGCAGAATTGAATTGGGAAATGTGGCTCGGGCCTGCTCCAAAAGTTGCCTACCGCGGTGTAAGTCACTGGAACTGGCGCTGGATTCTTGATTATTCCGGCGGACAATTGACCGACTGGACTGGTCACCATATCGACATTGCCCAGTGGGGAATTGGCATGGAACGCTCTGGTCCTGTTGAGATTTCAGGCGCAGGTGTTTATCCAACAGAAGGTATTTACAATGTTCCTGTTGAATACGATTTCAATTGTAAATATGCCAACGGAATAGAGATGAGAGTCGCCAATGCATCGCGTTTGCGTTTTGGAATGGGCGCTACCTGGTATGGCGAAAAAGGGTGGATTCATGTTGATCGTGGAAATATCCTGAAGGCATCGGATCCCAAAATCCTTCAAGAAGTGATCGGCAAAAATGAGATCCACCTCTATAAAAGTGATGATCACATCGGTAACTTCCTTGAATGTGTTAAATCAAGAGGCGAAACGGTAGCACCGGTTGAGATCGCACACCGTTCGATATCGGTTGGATTATTAGGCGAAATCGCGATGACAACGGGACAGAAAATCCAATGGGATCCTGAAAAACAGGAGATCATCGGAAATCCGATGGCAAGTCGCTTATTGATTCGCCCTTACCGTCAACCATGGGAATTACCAACTATTTAATCTGAAACCAAAATGAAGAAGCAATATCTGTTAATATTCGTTTGTGCCGGACTTTTAGCCATTTTTAATTCATGCCAGCAAGGAGCAAGCCAGAAAAGCGCTGATTACAAGGCGTTAATTGTAACAGGGCAAAATAACCATAACTGGAAAGCCAGTTCTCCCATCCTGAAGCAATTGCTCGAACAAACCGGTCTGTTCACTGCCGACATTGTCAAAACTCCCGAAAAAGGGGGAGACATGAATACATTCAATCCCGATTTCGCAAAATACAACGTTGTTGTGATCGACTACAATGGCGATTCATGGTCAGACAAAACCAAATCAGCCTTTGTTGAATACGTGAATAATGGTGGCGGAGTGGTAATTTATCACGGCGCTAATAACCCTTTTCCCGAATGGAAAGAATTTAACCTCATGTGCGGTTTAGGTGGCTGGGGTAACCGTTCCGAAAAAGATGGCCCGTATGTCTATTTCAAAAACGACTCGATGATCATCGACACGACTGCCGGTCGCGGTGGTTCTCATGCTAAACGTCATGAGTTTGAGGTGAAAATGCGCAATACGGAACATCCAATAACCAAAGGATTACCTGTACGCTGGAGACATGGCAATGACGAATTATACAGTCAGTTACGCGGTCCGGGAAAAAACATGGAGATTCTTGCAACTGCTTATGCTGATACAACTGGTGGCGGCACCGGACGTGACGAACCTATGCTGATGACAATCACTTACGGAAAAGGGAGAATTTTCCATACTGCTCTTGGTCATGCCGATGAAGGTGGTGGTCCTGCATTAGAATGTGTTGGATTTATCGCAACATTCCAGCGCGGAACAGAATGGGCTGCAACGGGAAACGTGACACAAAAGATCCCCTACGATTTCCCAAATGCAGCGGGCGTTTCTTTAAGAACAGGTTTTATTGAACTTACACTTGAAGATGACCTGGCTAAAATCGGACAATACGACATCACCAAAAGCACGAAGTATTTCACCAATTTGCAAAGTCGTATCCGCAATGAGGCCAAGACACCCGAGGATTTTCAGAAATTTGAGAAGTTGCTGATCAAAGTGCTCGAAAGCAAGGACGCAACCGACGAAGGTAAAAAATTAATCCTTGGCGAACTAAGCTGGATGGGTTCTGATCTCTGCATTCCTTCGGTAAAAGAACTTGCCAAAAACGCGCAGTTAAAAGACGCTGCCGAATTTGCTTTGGCACGACTGCAATGAATGATCTAAACAGACGAGGTTTTATTAAACTTTCTTCCACAGTTGCGGCAGGAGTTATTGCCGTACCAACGATTATTTCAGCCTGTGCCCGCGGCAAAAACGGAAATATTGCCCCATCTGACCGGATCAATCTGGCATTTATTGGTTCAGGTAACCAGGCCATGAACGACATCCGGGATTTTGTAACTGACAAGCGGGTTCAGATCACTGCAATTTGCGATATAAACAAACAAAGCACCGGATACTGGGACGGAAAATTGGGAGGAAGGGATGTAGGAATCAATCTGGTCAACGGATTTTATTCGGAATTAACCGGCAAAAAATATACGGGCTGCCTCGGATTCGAAGATTTCAGGGAAGTTATTGCACGAAAAGACATTGATGCTGTAGAAGTGGTGATTCCTGATCATTGGCATTCTATTCCGGTGCTGATGGCTGCAAAAGCGGGCAAGGATATCTATTGTCAGAAACCCCTCGCATTAACGATTCCTGAGGGAAGAGCCATGGCCAATGCGGTGAAGAAATACGGGGTCATTTTTCAAACCGGCAGCCAGCAACGCTCCGATGAAAACTTCAGGCGTGTTTGCGAGCTCGTAAGAAATGGAAGAATCGGACAGCTACAAACTGTTGAATGTGGTCTTCCCTCCGGAACCCCCGACTACGGAAAAACAGGTCATCTTACTGATACAATTCCGGTTCCCGAAGGATTCGATTATAACACCTGGCTTGGGCCAGCCCCCGATGCGCCCTATTGTCCGGCCCGGACGCATGTCAACTTTCGATGGGTGCTCGATTATTCGGGCGGACAGTTAACCGACTGGGGCGGACATCACCCCGACATTGCCCAGTGGGGAATGGGAACCGAATATACTGGTCCGGTAAAAATTCAAAATGCAAAAGCCACGTGGGCCGTTCATCCCGTTTGGAATACTGCCACTGAATTCTATTTCGAATGTGTCTATGCCAACGGCGTTAAACTAATCATTTCGAATAAAGTGAAAGGTGGGGTTACCTTTCGCGGAACAGAGGGATGGGCTACGGCCAACCGCGGAAATCACCAGGTTTTCCCTGAAAATCTTAAAGATACAGTGATCGCCCCTTCCGAAATCCATTTGTACAAAAGCGACAACCATTTCCGAAACTTTATCGACTGCGTCCTTTCCCGAAAAGAAACGATTGCCCCTGCCGAGATCGGGCACCGTTCCATCACAATGTCGCACCTCGGCAACATTGCGATGAAACTTCAGCAAGACCTCGACTGGGATCCAGTCACTGAAAAATTCATTAACAACGATTTAGCCAATGGGATGCTGGCCAGAAAAATGAGAGAGCCGTGGGCATCCGTTTACAAAGAACACCTCGTTTAAAAGATTTATTGTAAATTTACAAGTGATAGCCGGCCCGGTTGCCGCTATAAAACATCAATGCTATGCTCTCAATCGTAATTCCAATATACAATGAAGAAGGCCTGATCGACGATCTTCTCGATCGAACAGTGTCTGCATTGGAAGCATTTACATCGGATTACGAGATCCTAATTGTTGATGATGGCAGCAAAGACCATAGCCTTCAATATCTTCTCAGCCGGCAAAATAAAAATCACAAAATAAAGGTATTATCCCTTTCCAAAAATTTCGGGCATCAGGCTGCTTTTACTGCCGGACTCGAGCATGCCTCCGGAGAAATCATAGGAATGATGGACGGTGATTTGCAGGATCCGCCTGAATTATTCAGCGAGATGTACCGCAAAATCACAGAAGAAGATTACGATATTATCAGCGGAACACGAACCGGACGAAAAGGGAGCAGCAGCCGGAATTTCTATACTTTCCTCTTTCACCTGTTTTTCAGGAATATTGCAGTGATCCATAACATGAAGAATACGGGCAATTTTTCGATGATGAAACGCGAGGCTGTCACTGCACTTTTAAGTATGAAAGAGAAAGTTCGCTATTTGCCTGGACTTCGTTCATTCATAGGTTTCAAACAAGGATCGGTTGAATTTGTGAGGGATGAACGGTCGGAAGGTGAACCTAAAATGAGCCTCTCAAAACTATTTATTCTTGCTGCCGATGCCATATTTGCCTTTTCGAGATTTCCCATCAAATTCTGCTTATACCTTGGTCTGATTGGCACCTTTGTGTTTATGTGCGCCGGCGTTTATGTGCTGATTGCCAAAATATTTGGATTTGCAGTGATTGGCTGGTCCTCCACGTTGCTAAGTATCTATTTCCTGGGATCTATACAACTCGTTTCATTGGGAGTTGTGGGAGAATATGTTTACCGGATTTATAAAGAATCGCAAAACAGGCCGGTCTATTTCGTTAAGAAATTCTATGATGGGAATTCCAAAAAATAATGACGAACAAACGTTTAAAATATACATTCTACTGTATTGCCGCGCTGCTTCTTCTTTTTATGCTCAAAGGAGGCATGGATGGCGGAATATCGGGCGATGAGTATCTCCATTACAATCAATCGGTATTTGTATACGACTATTTCGCTTCATTGGGCAAAGATACAACTGCGCTAAATACTCCGGTAACTCACCTAAAATACTATGGCCAGTCGTTCGACAATCTGACCACCATTCTTGCAAGGTGGTGCAATATAGATGATCTGTTTCTTTTCCGGCATATATCATGCTCTTTGGCCGGCTGGCTCACCGTGATCGTCACTGCTTTCTTTGCTGTCTGGCTCTCGGGTTACGGAGCCGGCATCATAGTGATTTTGCTTTTTGCCCTCTCGCCCACTTTCATGGGTCACGCACAAAACAACCTGAAAGACATTCCTTTTGCACTGAGTTATATCGCTGCCATTTTCTTTACCCAAAGGATTCTCTTTAATGAAAATAAGACTCGGATTTCCGACGCGCTTCTGCTCGCTGCCAGTATCGCCTTTTCGATCAGCATCAGGCCCGGAGGATTACTGCTGATCTGCTACCTTTTCTTTTTCCTCTTCCTGCACTATTTTTATAAACACCTAAAATATAACCATTTTGAACTATCAATTTTCAAAAGGAAGCTGACCCATATCTTTCTGATCTCTGCTGCCGCATGGTTCCTCAGCATCCTGTTATGGCCTTACGCCCAACTGAATCCGATCCTGAACGTTTGGAAATCGTATGAGGTGATGACCCAATTTCCAACTACGCTGAGGCAACTTTTCGAAGGGAAAATAGAATGGTCCGATTTTATGCCATGGTATTATTTGCCTAAATATATGGCCATCACAATTCCGCTGATCATATTTACGGGACTTGCGGCGTTTGTTGTTTTATCGAAAAGGATCATCAACCCGGATAACCTTCTTAAGTACAGCTTCCTGATCTTTTCAATTCTGTTTCCGGTCGCCTTTGTGATCTACGAAAAATCGAATCTTTACGGATCGTGGCGTCATTTCCTGTTTATCTATCCGTCAATTATCCTGCTGGCAGCAATCGGATTCACCTGTTTATTCAAATATCTAAAAAGCAAATACGTTATAATCCCGGCCGTTCTTATTATGGTGATATTAGCCATCCATCCGGCTAAATTTATGTTCCGAAACCACCCTTATTACTATCTTTATTACAATCAGTTAGTAGGTAGCCTCAACGGAGCTTATGGAAATTATGAAACCGATTACTACTATCACTCCATTCGTGAAGGTTCGGAATGGCTTGCGAACCATTTAGAAAAAAATAATCCAACCGATTCGATCAAAATCGCGACCAATTTCTCGGTCAACTGGTACTTTCGTAATTATCCCAAGGTCAAGACTTTTTATTGCCAGTACGACGAAAGAAGTCAGCGCGACTGGGACTACATGGTTGTTGCCAACAGTTACATCCCGGTGAATCGAATCAATGACAAAACATGGCCTCCAAAGAATGCCGTTCATGTGATTTATGCCGATAAGGTTCCCATATGTGCCGTTCTGAAACGGGACACAAAACTCGATCTTCAAGGATATAAGGCTTTAAAAAAGGGGGATAACGCTGAAGCCATCCGATTTTTTGAAGATGCATCGAAAATTAATTCACAGGATGAATTAATCTTTTATAATTTTGCGGCGGCACTTGTAAGGGAGGGGAAAATTGACAGTGCAAAAACAATGCTTCAGACTGCGTTGAAAATAAACTCCGGTTATGAGCCTGTTTTAATGTATCTTGGAAATATTGCTGTCACGCAAAATAATCCCGGCGAGGCAATCAGGTACTACGAAACATTGATTGGTTGCAACCGTAAATATTTCGAAGCCTATATCGGATTGTCGAAGTTACTGTTTGACAAAGATATCGCTAAAGCAAGAACACTGTTAAAAACCTGCTTAACGTTGAATCCAGGTTATAAACCAGCTATCCTGGCTCTTGCGGATTCGTACCGGAAAACAGATCCCGAAGTGGCCAGGAAATATGATGAATTAGCAAATAAGTATAAATAGTAGATTTTAATAATTTAAGTATGAAGAAGACAATTTTAATGATTTCGATGGCAGGAATGTTGTTCCTGAGTGGTTTAAGTTTGGCAGTTGCGCAGGATCAGCCATCTGCAACAAAAGATTCAGTGAATGCCGATCAGGCAGCAAAACCTGTATTCTACGATGCAGCTGCTACTGAGGAAGCACCTAAAAACTCAACCACAACCTATATTTTGATTGCCGGCGCTGTTGTTTTAGTGGGCGTAGGTGGCTATTTTATGATGAAGAAAAAGAAAAACTAAGCAAAAATTCTTTTTAAGCTAATAGATAAGCGGCTGTTCTTTCCGAAGAATCAGCCGCTATTTATTTGGGGTTAATTGTCGGGTCCCGCGATTTTCAATCGCGGTTAAAAAATCAAAGCATCTGAAAACAAAGCGATTGAAAATCGCTTGACCCAATTCATCAATTTACCACACCTCCAGCAACCCAGGGTGATTTCCTGTAATATTTCGGCCCCCATTTGGAGTCACGATAAACGTGTTCTCAATACCGACCATTCCGATTTTAGGGATTCCCTTTTTAGGTTCAACGGCAAATACCATCCCCTCTTGTATGGGTTCATCGAAACCATTGGCAATCACAGGCAGTTCATCAATCGTCAACCCAATGCCATGACCGAGGAACTTTACCTTTCGCGATCCGAATCCCATAAAGTTTTCAAGAAATGCCGGATCCAAGTTGTCCAGGATTTCATTGTAAATCACAGAAGGTATGACACCCGGCTTCAACATTGAGGCAATCCTGGTTTGAATATCCACGCACTGCAAATGGATTTTTATCGCCTCATCAGGAAGGGATTTTCCAAACATATAGGTCATTGTCTTATCGGTATGATAGCCATCGACACCACAACCCACATCCACAAAAACAAGATCTCCCTTGTGCAATTTACGACTCCGGCTTCCATGGATCGGAACGGCAGGACTCATTCCATAAGCACCACCCGGTCCATTAAATGAGGTTGGATAGATAGAGCTCTCACCAAATGCGATCTGCCCGAGAATTGATTCGGTATCGAACATACCAAACCGAGCCACGCCATGGTGTCCTTCACGGATCAGCGCTGTATAGAGATCGCAAAAGAACTCCGACTCGCTCATCCCCTCCCGCAACATCGCAGGCACAAGTATTTCGGTCACCCGCTGATGAATTTTTCCCGATTGCTCCATCAGTGCCAGTTCATATTTGCTTTTTATGGAACGCACTGCTCCTATCTGAAGATCGGCTGATTCGATCACCGAAAACGGGAAGTATTTCTGAAAACGCTGCAGCATCGCTAAGGGAACAATCTCCTTTTCAAGATAAACCGTATCCGGCAGGTTTTTCATCTCCATTGCCGCATCGCGGTAGCTCTCCATGGTCTTAACCGACGGGAACAGTGATTCCTCAACAGCCCGTTCGTAACTGCGGCGCACCCACAAAACGGCTTCGTCATTCCTGGGAATAAACAGTACCCCTTCCTGCATAGTTCCCGTAAAGTAGTAGAGATTGATTTTACTGAAAACCACAGTGATTTCCCAGCCGGGACTACTCTGATCCATCTGTTTTCTGAAACGTTCAATGCGCGAATTCAATTCCTTTAAGGGTACTTTTACCTGCATCGTTGACTATTTTGAGTTGCAAAAGTAAAAATTAATCAAATCAATTACTTCAGGATATAATACGTGTACCCTTTTGCAGGGATTGTTACATTCAGTGTGATCTCATATTCACGGTTGACCGATGCTGTTCTGACCTTTCCATCAGCGTCTTCAACCTGCGCATTGCTGCTTAAACCCGTGTAATAGACCGGAACATTGATATTCAGGTTGATGGGTATATTCAAAGGATTATACACCATCAGCAACCCCTTTTCGTTACCGTAAGGATTCACATGCAAAATCCCGTCCCAGTCTCTGCCATCGGCGCGCCGCAGGTGAATAATATCGGAGTTCAGAATTTCCCTGTACTTCTTGTACCACGATATCGTTTGAATGACCAACTGCTTCGTTTTGTCGGTATCGTACAAACGGGGACCGCGGTAACACGCCTGGATACCCGATCCATAATATTGCATCATCAGTTGCTCGTAATCCTTCAGATGGTCTGAAAGCGGCTCCAGGACCGCCTCTTCTCCCCCACCCTGGTATCGCGTCAGCGGAACAAATCCCCATCCCATCGAGGGCGTTTTTTCCCACGTCCCGTCAAAAATATTCTGACGGTTCAGTATCATTTGCTGATCGCGCGGAAGCGAGAAATTCACCTCGCGGTAGCCGAGTCCTGTTTTGTTGGTCCCGTCAAGGAAATACCAGTCGGGCGCATTCACATAGATGCCATGCTCGTTGCACCAGCGATACAACCCTTTTTGTAATTCCATTTGGCGCCACTGCGAATCGGCCAGCCCTTTATGACCGGGATGCAGGGTTGATGCGCAAAGGTCGCCCGGGTAGGGACCATCATTTTCGAAGATATCGAAACCTGTCTTTGACATGAAATATTTCAGTTGGCTGATATAAGCGAGGCCCCATTTGCTTCCCATGCAAGGTGCGTGTCCAAAAAAGGCGGCAGCATCGGGTTTCCCTGTAACGGGATCAATCACATCATCTTCGTCGCTGATGCGGCGGGAACTGAAAAGCGAATAGCTCCCGATTTTAAGCCCTTTTTGATGTGCCAGATCTGCCAGGTGTTTCCATTTTTCAACATTCGCTGCTGTTGTATCTTCCATATTGCAATGACTTCCAAAGCTAAGAATCAACGCTTCGTAACCGGTTGCCACGCATTGCTCAATCGCATTTTTTACCTGCTCATCATTACTGCTGACAAGGTGCATAAAGATCGGATTCCCGGCGGTCCATGGCGCCACAGTTGTGTACATTTTCCGGATTGCAAGCCCTCTCCTCTCACGATCGTAACTGTCCTGCAGAAGTTCATGCGTACGAACCGAGTTGTAAACCTCGGAGGGGAGTAACTGAACTGCTGTCACATTTTCAGGATACACTTCGAGCAAAGCAGGGGTCTGGTAATTATAGTTGACCTGTGAGGTGTATGCCGAATCAGTTTTCCAATGGGTGGTCTGGTCGCTGATATCGTACCGCATCGCGTTGTTAAAAGCATAGTTTGTTTCGACATAAATGCCGTGCTGTTTTTTCATTTGCTCCAGAGTTCCCACAACGGCACTCTCCTCCTCAACCAAAGCCAGTATTTCGTTGACAGCTTTGTTGATAACGATCGGAGCAGCGCTGTTATTAGTCACCGAAAGCCACTTAACAATCAACGGAATATCATCATACAATTCGTAATGAATGCTCACATCAACGCCTTTCAATTGATCGAACCGGAACTTAAGCGTGAGCGCTTTTCCCTTCGCTTTTTTGATCGTACGCGCCCAGTTTGTTCGCTTCCAGTTGATGAAAGGACTTATTTCCGATACGGTGTATGAATCAAACTGGAAATCATTTTCACCGGCGGTAAAAGCGTCAACCCATTCGGGCATCAGGTAGCCGTTTTCCTTTTGCCCATGCAATCCGCCAATATTGAATTTCTTTCCGTCAATCGTTAAAACGGCTTCGGGTTTTACGGCACGCAGCAATTGTTGTCCGTTGCTTAAATTTTCGTACGCGGTGCACGCCAGGTTCGGTCGTGTCCGAAAGACCCGTTTCACCAATCCATTTGTAAGAACAAGGTCTTTCCCGTTCTCCGACAGTTTTATCTCTGCTATGTAGCCTTTCCCGTTCACGAGCCAGTCATTCGACTGCTGATCTTTAACGGTCTGCCCGGTAACAAACGACGGTAAAAAGATCACAACTAATAAAAGTGACAAAACTGTTTTATTCATGATGATTTATTTTTCGGTTTCAACTCAAAAATACGAAAAATATCAACCAAAATAAGTTGTTAATCCTCAGCAAACAGACCTGTCAGATTTCGGAAATCTGACAGGTCTTAGCATATAAAAGAGGTGCCCCATTCCTGAAGCACCTTTTTTTAAAGTGACCGGCTGACTTATCAAAAGCGGAACCAATACTGCAAAATTTTCTGCGTCACTCCGAAAAGTCAGCCGGTCACTCATTAAACAACTATTTCACTTTAATTTTGAAGGACCATGCATAACTGCACGAGGTTGGCCGTGCTTTCTGTTTCGGATAGGTGATGGTCAATCCGTTGGTTTCGTCCCATTTCCAGGCGAGATCGCCCGGAACACCCAACATCGTAATTTTTGAACCCTCAACAGGTTTTACCGATTTCGTTTTGAATTGATCACCCTGCCATTTCAGGAAGATCGCATAGGCATAATCACCTTTCGATGTAAATCGTGCATCTCCTTCGACCTGGGTTTTCCATACCCGTGTTCCATAAATTGCTTCACCGTTAACCTTTAGCCATCCACCCAATTTTAGCAAAGGATGTTGTTCATATTCCGGAATTATACCTGCCGCTGTCGGACCAACATTGATATCAAAATTACCATTGCGGCTCACTCCGTCCACCACTTTATCAATGAATTCCTTGGGACTCATGCAATCTTCCATATCTGTATCCTGGTTATAGCCGAAAGTTTTCGCAATTCCTTGCCAGAAAAACCATTTGTGAGTCAGAATTCCTAAGCTTCCATCATTATAACTGTATTCCACATTGTACAGATCGCCGTGTTTGCCCCGGTCTTCCTTACCAAAGCGGTCGTTCACAAACACTTCCTGGTTGCGTTTGGCCGCTTGGTTATAATAGTAGGCAACCACCTCTTTCATTTTCCAGAACTCTTCGGGGTGATCCCACTCACCGTCGAAATAGAAGAAGTCGGGGTGATACAATTCAATGAGTTCCTTGATCTGTGGAATCATATAATCGTCAACATAGTTATTCACCTTTTTCAATCCTGCATAAGGGATCTCTTTGCCGGTATATAAAGGATTATACCACTCATAAAGTGAATAATACAATCCGACTTTCAGGTTTTCCTTTCGTCCCGCTGCGAAAAATTGTCCGAGCAAATCTTTTTTCGGACCCATCTTCATTGCGTTACGATCGGTATATTTGGTGGGCCACAAACAGAATCCGTCGTGGTGTTTCGAGGTGATGAAAATATAATTCGCCCCCATCTTTTTGGCAAATTTTGCCCATTCGGTTGGGTTGTAGTTTTCCGCTTTCCATTTTGGGATAAAGTCATCATAGGTGAAATTCTCTCCATTGTTCTCCTTGTGGTAAGCAACAGTAGGATTCCCGACTTCTTTCATTCGGTTACCATACCATTCGGCATACGAAATTCCCTTTTCACGGGGTGCCCAGGCCGGAACGGAATAAACGCCCCAGTGCATACTCAGGCCAATTTTTGCATCATCGTACCATTGCGGCATTTTATGACTGTCGAGCGACTCCCA
>JAAFHB010000091.1 GCA_010906965.1 Mariniphaga sp.
CCGACACGTCATACGTTCTTAACACATCACTGAATTCTAGCAAGTTCTGGGCGGTTGTCAGCGCTTTGCCGTTGTCCCAGTATTTATAGGAGCCTGTCTTTCCAACAATTGGACTGTCCCAAGGACATTCATCATCATTAAAAGGACCGCTCCCACGACCATTTTCAACCCACAACCCGGGTGCTTCTTCATGTGCCAGCCGGGTGAGCATTTTTCTGAAATTGATGTCGCCGCCTCTCGAGCCATAATCAACTTTCCAGTAGAAAATACCGGCTTTTTTGCTCCATCTGAACCGTTCACGGAAATAGGCTTCCACTTCCTTTTCGGTGGGCTTTAAACCTTTACTGTCGAGTGCCGATTGGGCAGCAATCCATAGCCCGGCTCCCTTCCAACCGGCATTTTTTGAAAGATTATTGAGTCCTGCGAGTTTCTCTTCAGGAGTTCCTGTGCAGGAAGGAAATTTGTCGGTAGCCACGTCCTGTGTCCCGAGTATCCATTCTTTTTCTTTTTCGGCGTGTGAACCACCGGCAATATCCCATCCCACATCAAAAACTAAAAAAAGATCTTTTTTAACACTTTGCGGAAGTCGTTTTTCCCAGCCGGGGTTATGAAAAACAGCTTCTTCAGTAAGGTTATCAGCAGGAACGGTATGATCGCCAAGACCTATCGCATAACCAATTGAAAATGTATCGGTCGCAAAATTCTGGCATGACCAGGTACAACAATAACTGGGTGTAGTTCCTGCGGATTCGGGAATCAGATTGATTGTCGATTCGGCGACCCGCTGTTGGATTATTTCCTTCAGATTATTTTCAGGATGATTACAGCCCCAAGCCATAAAGATGATCAGGAGTACTGCAGAAATTTTCTTCATTTGAGTGACCTTTAAGTTTTTAGCCTAATTTTCTTCTACTATCTGCACATCCCATGGCCCGATCTCAAGAGTAGCTCCGGAAGAAACATTTTTTCCTGAAGTCAACTCATTACCAGCCTTGTGCGGATAAACCAAACTGGATTTTTGCGAAGTATAGTTGTAGTAATAATGTACCTTTTTACCTGAATCATTCACTCCGCTTTTGGTAACGAGCGGCCAGTGCAAATCCTGGTCGACAGTTTTAATACCTGATTTTTCCATTTCCTGAAGAATCAGTTTTTCCTGAATCAGGTCTGAAACACCGGTTCCTTCATAAAGTAAAGTTCCTTTTCCAAAGTTGTTGATGGTAATTGCCGGATATTTCCCGAAATACGGATGATCGTAATATGCCAATGGTTTGGCAGTTTCAGGAATCAGGTATTCGCCCCAATCATACACTTTGTTCGAGGCTTCATCGACCTTGAACGGATTATCTTTCAGGCTAAGTTCCTTGAAATTAGTAAATTCCTGATAATAAAATCCACATGCTTTGCGCAGTGGTCCCGGAGCCAGCACCGGACGAACCATTGAATTTTCGTCGCAGAAGCCGCTTTTGAATTGCATGATCACATGGCCACCGTTTTCGACATACTTACTGATCTTGTTCAGAACCTCATCACTGGCAATGTACAAGGCAGGGATAATCACCAGTTTATAATCTTCGAAACGGGCATTTTCAGGAAAAATAAAATCGACACCCACATTATTACGGTATAAAACCTTGTGAAACTGGCCAACCAGCTCGTTGCGGTAAATATTGGAAGAGCCGCCCCACATGTCGGTTTTACCGCCTTTGAATGGCATTATATTGAGAGCAGCATTGGCATCGTGACTGAATAAAATAGCCACTTTATTAGTGATTTTCAGGTTCACCAGTTTTTCACCAAATTGCTGAAGTTCGTGCGCTGTTTTTGAAACTTCGGTGTATGCCCGGTTGGGTTGTAAGTCGTGTGACAAAATGCCTTTCCAGTAGGTTTCCTGACCGTAATGAATCGAATGCCAGTGCCAGTATTCGACCATGTTGGCACCCGAACCCATGTGCGCGTAGACATTCATTCGTAACTGACCTTCGTACGGAGGCAACTGCGATTTAGAATCCCAACCGATTGTTTGTGCATTGGTTTCGGTGATCAGGTAATTTTTCATTTTCACCGAACGGAAAAAGTCGCCGGCAAATGCAATTTCATCGCCTGTCAGGTTATCCTGTGATCCGTGGTATACATTTACTGCCATCACATCCATATTTTTTGAACTGGCAATCTGGTCGATATCCTGAACCGAAGGCATAAAGCAATGGGTGATAAACTGATCGGGACGTTTGTATTCGGCCACAATTGAAGATTGCCAGCTCAGATAATCAGCCACTGATTTGCGTTTAAAACGTTCCCATTCAAGTTTGTAAGCGGTATTCGTTACACCGTCTTTCTCCGGAAATTCGTCCCAATCGTTCATGGTCATTCCCCAGTAATTCAAGCCCCATATCTTGTTCAGGGTTTGAGTGGTGACAAATTTTTTCTTCAGATAATCGATAAAACTGATATGATAATCGTAGTTGTTCACACCGTAGGATGTGGTTTCATTATCGACCTGATAGCCAATAATACCAGGATGTTTGGCGTAATGTTCCATCATCTTCCGGATGATTCTTTCAGCATAAAAAAGGAATGTCGGGTTGGTGATGTCCATGTTCTGGCGGATTCCGTAATAAGCTTTTTGCCCTTTTTCATAATCGACCAGCACTTCCGGATGTTTGTGCCATAACCAGGCAGGCATTGAATAGGTAGGAGTTCCCAGCATTACTTTTATTCCGTTGGCATGAAGACCATCGATGATGCTGTCCATCCAGGCAAACTCAAATTCGCCTTCGCGTGGCTCGAACAAACTCCAGGTCGATTCGCCCAAACGAACCACCGAAATGCCTCCGTCCTTCATCAGTTTCAGGTCTTCTTTGAGACGATTGGATGGCATATATTCCTGATAATAAGCGGCACCGTATAAAATATTGTCAAATTTTTTGGGTTGGCCGTTTGCCAATCCTGAAATAAGAAACAGGCAGGCAAGTAAGTAAAAAGCTGTTGATTTCATTTTGTCAGTTTTTCAATTTAGTAAATATTTATTTTCTGTATTGTTTGATTTTATTTTCCTTGATAACTCCATAATAATTCCATGGTCATTCCACCTGCATTTTCCAGGCCTACATATTCGTATCGGCCAGAACCTGGTTTCCCTTTTTCTCCCCAGGTTCCACCCATAATGTTTTTATATCCAATTGATTCATAGTCTTGTAATACTTTGTCAATATTATCGACGGAAAAAGCAAGGTGATGAATTCCTTCTCCGTGCATTTTAATATGATCAGCATAAACAATCGGACCTTTTACTGGGATACACCATTCGTATGCAATGTCTCCCTGGCGTTGCCATCCCTGAATCAGTTCATGTTCGACAATTTCACCATGATATTTTGTTTCACCCAATACAGGATGGCTAATCTGAAATTCAGGAAATCCGATTTTAGCCCAGTATTTTGAAATATCTTCTGTCTTATTTATGGCAAATGCATATTGATTCAGTTTCATACTGTGCCTGTTTTTGGCTGTCAATCCCTGGTACATATCAGCAGAAGTTTCGCTGGTGACATATCCCAATACATATTTCCCTTCTTCCTGAGTATCCATTAAAGTAACAATTAGTTTTCCTTTTGGTGTTGAAAATGAAAGCTCTTCAAGCACATCGACATCAATTTGGGACAAGCGTTTCAGTTCATTCTGCAATGCGTATTCCGAACTTAATTTATGCACCAGACTCATCGCGCCGTTCCCGTAATCTTTCTGAAATTTTGAAAATACAGATTTTTCAGTCAATGGTTGAATCCATGTAATGTGCGCACCACCTAGATTTGCTACAGCCATCCTGACATTAAACTGTTTTTCATTTTTGGCAGTTGCCAAAACTTTTCCAAGTAACTCTATCTGTTCAAAACCCAGTTCTTTCCATTTGTCAATTACTTTGTCCAAATCGTCGACCACCCAAATTACCTGGTCAACATGCTTGAAATGTTGAGGCACTTCTTCCGTTCTTCCGGTATTGGTAATAAATGCCAGAAGCAAAAAGATTAAAGTAAGTAGTTTCATAATTTTTAATGTATTAGATATTAAAACAATAAAGAACAATGTTCTGCTATTTTAATGTTTTAGAGGTGATATTTTTATTTCACGTTCAAACATCGTCGGATAAACCCAATAACTTCTCATCACCCCGCTGGAAGAATCTCCCACCCCGGTGGTTGCATAATCCAAATTGAATGTAATACCATCTTGTTTCTGTAATTGATAGGTATAGATTGATTTCGCCAGGTTTTCAGTAGAAAAGGGATATGCATTAAAATTAAACAATTCATTAACTTCAAATTGCAAGCCTTTTCCTTGATCATCTGTCATTTTAACCCATCGGTTATCAGTTCTTAAGCCATAGTCGCCTGGTTTAATGTATGGCACATACATGTTGTCAACGGTTGAACTATAAATTCCAATTTTATAGCCGCTTTTTCTGCCTGGATAATTTTCCTGTGGACCACGTCCATACCATTCAACTTTATCGAGGCTTTTGTCAAGGGTAAAAGTCAAACCAAAACGGGGAAAATACAATGGTAATGTTCTTCCCTGGGGTTTGGAAGTGTGATGTATTGTTATCTCCCCATTTCCTTCAATACTATAGACATAGATGTTTTCTAAACCATTGTATTGAATGCCTCTGATGTATTGATCCGATTCACCTTCAATACTTGCCCCAAACAATGTAATCTGCCTTATATTCACGTATACTTTTCCATCCACCTCCGACACTTTTGTGTAGATTGGGTAATAAGATAATTGGTCTATTCCTGTTGAATAGAACTCTGTAGCTACAAAGTTTCCATTACCTTCTTTCCAGTTTGAAGAACGCGCCGCACCCGAGCCCCAGCTATCCAGGTCATTTGCCATCGGTGCGCGCCAAACATTCACCAAAAACGGAGATTTCAACATTTCTTTTCCATCTATCACCATTGAAGCCAAAGCACCTATTTTTTTGTCGAAATTGTATTCAAACCCTTTTCCTTTCACTATTACATTAGTTTCAGACTGTGAAAAAGTAGTTTTGTCAATAGTTTGTTTAACTAATTCTTTATCTTTTTTCCACGGAAGTTCAAGTTGACTCCAGGCTACTTCGTGTCCTGCTTTTGCCCAAACCTTGTCTTCTTTCAACACAGAGCTAACTGTAATGCGATATTCTACACCTTCGATCAGAGTTGGTTTGTTGTATGGAATCTTAATTACTTTTTTTTCTAATGGTCCAACCTGAAGTTTCAGCACACCTTCCTGCAAAATATCGCCATCTGCTTCCAGGAACCAACGGGTGTCATATTGCGACGCATCAGTGAAATGATTTCGGTTCCAAACTTCTATCGTACCGGATTCTGCATCAAGAAGTTTAACTGAAATAGGTTGAACAACTTTTTTCATCTCCCACATTTCGGGTTGAACTTCTCTGTTTCCCCAAATATGTCCATAGGCTCTGGCGCCTGCGCCATAGCTCAGGAATGTTCCTTGATTCGTTTCTTTTTCAAAATCGAGCCATAAGCCGGCATTTTGGGGCTTTAAATTATCCGGAAAAACAGCATCTGCGAATATCCCAACATTGTCAATCATTGCATCGCACATGTAGCCGGGAGTTTCACCACCATCGATTTCTGAGTCGCGGCCTAAGCTTATCGTAAAAGGGAAATTCTTAATTTTCCCATTAACCTGCTTACTGCCTTTTTTATCATTATCAATATATACCGACATCTCGTGGCCGTTGTACATTGTAACCAATTGATGCCAGTTGTTTTCCCAGTTATTGGGTAAGCCAACACGCAATGTATGTTTTGTATTTGTGTAAATATAAAACTCCAGAGAATCGGTTCTAACCTGACGAATTCCATATTGATTTGATCCCTTGGTTATAAAATGGCCTCCACTTGCATTTAATTTTCTTGGGAAAACATCCATGGTAATGGTTAGTTTATCGCCCTCAATCTCCAAATTATTCTGTCTGTATATTTCAACCCACTGGTCATGACCATTCAAATTAACAGCTTTACCTGATTTTCCTTCCACCAGTTTTATATTGTTACCCATTAGGTAAACGGGTGTATTGTTGGGTGATTTATCTTCCAGCTTACGTATATTCTCTGTGATACCCGGACTCACAAAATCCCAAATTGCACCACCCATCGTTCTTGGGTGGGAATAGATCACGTTCCAGTAATCTTCCAGTCCACCTCCTGCATTACCGGCAACAGAAAGATACTCATCCATAAATGAAGGGCGGGTATCTTTGTCAAACCCCAAACCTACCCCCATTTCAAGCTCCAGAGGACTTGGATAGCGCGGGCCGATAATATCTTCAATTTTATGGGAGTATGCATTGCCTCCATACATCCAGTATCGTGTGTGGTCGTATTTTTTACCTTCTCTGACTACTTCGGTGATGTTCATCCCTTCGCCACTTTCATTACCAGCGCTCCAGAAGAGGACACAAGCATGATTTCTGTCGCGCAGGACCATTTGGCGGACTCGTTCCCGATACATATCAGTGAATTCAGCCCTTTCAGAAACATATTGTGTAGCATGAGACTCAACGCCGGCTTCATCAATTATATATAAGCCATATTCATCAGCCAGTTGAAGATATTTATTAACCGGTGGATAGTGTGATGTTCGTACGGCATTAAAGTTAAACTGTTTAAGAATTTCGAAATCTTTTCTGATAATATCTTCGGTCATCGCATGCCCTAAGTCGGCGTGTTGCATATGCGAGTTTGTGGCATTTACTTTAATTGCCACACCGTTCAACGTAAACAATTCACCGTCAATGTGCGTCTCTTTGAAACCAATTCGTTGTTCTCCGACATCCTGAACTGTTCCATCCCCGGTCAACAATTGCATCTTCAAGCTATAGAGATTTGGAGTTTCAGATGTCCATTTTAAAGGATTAGTAATCTTCTGTTTAAGTTCTACCTGCTTTTTGCCCACATTGTCTATTGAAAACTTATCGCTGGTCATTTCAGTCACCAGATTTTTGCTGGCATCATACAAAGATGCTTTTAGTGCGTATGAAGCAGCTGGGGTATTCGTATATTTTTTCACGTCTATTTGTACCGAAAGATCTGCATCAGTATATGTCTCGTCCAGATCTGTTTCAACATACCAGTCAAACAATCTGACATCAGGAGTGGCATATAAACTAACATCGTCAAAAATCCCTGCAAATCTCCAATAGTCCTGTCCTTCAAGGTAATAGCCATCAGAATATTTTATTACAAGAACTGCAATAGTATTGGTCCCCTTGTTGATGTATTTTGTAATATTGTATTCTGCAGGTTCCTGGGCGCCCTCGTTATAACCAACTTCCTCCCCGTTTACATAAACAAACGAAGCCGAAGCCGTTTTCTCCATTCTTAAGAAAATCTGATCTCCATTCCAGGAAGAAGGAACAATGAACGTTTTTCGGTATGCCCCGGTTGGATTATATTCCCTTGGAACATGAGGAACAGTCACTGCAAAAACATCGGGTTCAAGAGACCCGTTTCCCTGTCCGACTATTGGGAAAGGAGCACTAACATTCCTGAAAATTCTATCACCATATCCCTGCATTTCCCAGTTAGACGGAACCTTTAATGATCCCCATTTTTTATCGTTAAATCTAACAGTGTAGAAATCCGTTGGTACTCCCTCAGGAGTTTCACTATAGAAGAATTTCCAATCGCCGTTAAGTGAAATAGATTTCTCCGGCAAATAATACGCCCTTCCTTCTTCCTGATTCAATTCACATATCGATGTGTTCTCGATATAATAGTAAATGTTATCCAGAAACTTCGCAGGTTGAGCCTGGAGTACATTCTGTATTGCTACATAAAATAATAATAATGTAATTCGTTTCATTTAAGATTTTTTAATTTTTAAAATTATTTTTCCGAGACTGGCAAAATAGCCATCGAATACTGAATCACTTTTTGCCGACCAAATACCTGGAACATTATAAAAATTCTTATTATATGCAGTGAAAAAAAGAGTATACAGACCGTTTCCTGCCGATATCAATCCAAGAGGTGTTCGCGTAAGTCCCCACCATTTACCGGTGTGCGCTTCCAAATCGATGATAACAGGTGCAGACCAACTGACACCATTATCAGAAAGCATATAACCAAATCGTTGGAATTTGCCACAACCATCAAAAAAAGCGATATACTTTCCATCATCAAGTTGTGTAACAATTGGATTTTCAGTATGCTGACTTACCGGTTTATTCATCGAAATCCTTTCCCATGGGCCACTTAAATTATTGGCTGATGCAAGTCCGTTCACCTCAGTTGAACTTCCATAGAAAGCCATCCAGATGGAATCTAATTTGTAAGGGAAAAAGGAGTCAACCCCCATCAAACCTTCCCAATTTGCCGATTTTTGTCCTGGTTCAAGAAGAAGACCTGATTCTTTGTATGGCCCATAAATACCCATTTGACCTTCAACTTGTGAATAGGCAATGTAAATTCGACCATCATAGTTTCTATACCATGCCTCTTCATCATTAGGTTTTGATCGATAAGCAACATAAGTTAAACACCAGCAATTCTTTGATTTATCGAAGGTAGGCATAGGCGACCATAAACAGGCATGGGTGTCGGTTCCATCAAAATTCCCGGAAGATTCAAAAACAGTTGAAAGTCTCGTCCACTTTTCCCCGTCACAACTTTTCCAATGGGCCAAACGGGTTTTATTCCAGACGGGCGAACCATTTATTTCAGTTGTAAACAGATGGTATTCATTGTTAAATTTTAAAGCACGTCCTCCTTCAAAACCGAAAAGATTTGATTCTGTACCAGGATCACCTTTGGTAATTACCGGTTTTGAAGTCACCTCCAGAACATCAAAAATACTTTCGGCAAGCTTAGTTTGCGAGAATGTAACCGGACTAGCCAATAACAGGAAAATCATTATTACAGAAAGGTGTTTCATATTGCAATTCATTGGTTATATAACGATTTGTATGGGTAACTCTGATTATAAAAAATTCTGTTTTCTCCTGCTATGTTTTTTCATCGCCCTGATAAGGGTGATATTTCAATAACCGTGGGTGAAAACCCACGGAAAAGAATGATATGCACTCCCTCAGCCCCAAAGTGGGCTGAACAAGGTTTTTATAGTTCAACCACTGCGTGGCTGATGTTTCGTGGTTTTTGCTTCCGTGGGTTTAACACCTACGGTTATTCAGATTTTGCCACTTCGTGGCACAACACACAGCAATTAATTAACCCACACCAAACGTTATAGAGCCCAATTATTTGATCTTTCTTAAAGGATTTTTTTTTGATTTGATTATATTATTCGTAATAATAGTTAATACCGGATTTTTCAAGGCTAAAAACAAGTCAGGGAAACTCACTATGTAAGTTTCCCTGCAAGATTACTTTGAGATATATAGTTGTAAGCCTAATACAAAGGATTCTGAATTAGCTTATTATTTTTATTCATCTCATCAAGTTTGATTGGAAGGTAATAATGGCTGTTCTTCCAGGCTCTTTGTTGAACTGTACTTAAAGAATACGTAGGAGTAGCAGAAGTCGTATTGTTCGGCAACAATTTATACAATATATTTACTGCTTTCGCATCCGTATACACCTGTGGGGCAATCATCCACCTGCGAACATCAAAATAACGGTGTTCTTCATAGGCCAATTCGATTCTACGCTCATTTCTGCATTTGTCAATTAGTGCCTGACCTGTCACTGTTGCTGGAATATCGGGCATGCCAGCGCGTTTTCTAATCATATTCAGGTACGTTCTTGCCTCAGGTTCTTGTCCAAGTGCTATGCAGGCTTCGGCATAATTCAGAATTACTTCAGCGTAACGCATAAACCGCCATGGTACTTCCTGTTTAAAATATTGGGCATCAACTGTCGGATCGATAAATTTACGCAAATAATATCCGGTAGATGTTCCGTTCCAATCTTCTATAGGACTTTTTTTGGTGTCCAACCCTGGCTTAATCACATTACCTGGTTTTTCATAAAATCCTACCTGAACGATTCCATTTGGATCCAATTCCTTCACATCAGCAGGTCGTTGTCTCCATTTAGCACCTTCATAAAGAATGGATGCATAGAAACGCGGGTCTCGGTTTTTATAGGGGTCAGCCTTATGAACAGGGTTATTCCAATCGAATCGGGTTCCGTCGATCATTTCATAGTCGTCGACCAATTGTCCGATCGGGGTATTTCCTCCCCAATTGTGCCAACCATTTGGACCATTAAAAAGGCCTGGGTTTCCGTTATCCCAATCGTTTTCATACTGAGCTTGAATAAAGCGAACGAAGATATCTTCTGATGTCTCTTTTAAAAGGAAAATCTCACCGTAATTCGTACTGATATTATCGCCCGGACCGGGATTAGACTTATACAATGAATTTACATTTAAGTCGATTACAGCTTTTGCCGCATTTTTTGCTGCTAACCATCTGGCATTTCTATCTCCTCCGTTATATCCCAAAATTTCAGGTTTTGAAAAGCCAGTGGCCCATGTTGTATTATTGGCCAAATCGCTTGCAGCATAAAGTAAAGTTCTCGATTTTAAAGTTAGTGCTGCTGATTTCGAAGCACGACCCTTGTTTGCCCCGGTTAGTGTTGCAGGTAGTAAAGTTGCAGATTTATCGCACTCCTCAACAATGAACTTAATACACTCATCGTATGTGTTGCGTGGTGCTAAAAAATCATCATCAAGTTTATATGCTTGCTTTATGATAGGTACTCCACCATAAAGAGCAGTAAGCTGATGATAATAATAGGCTCTAAGGAAATGAACTTCTCCGGTTAACTGGTCTTTTAAGACCTGATCGTCAAATTTTACTCCTTCAATTTTATCTAAAAAGAGGTTACATGCCCTGATCTGTTTGAATGAGTTGTTCCATGTAATGTATCTCATTTTACTTGTCCAAAACCCGATGTCAAAAATTCCAAGATAGCTGGGGGTTAAAAGGCATTTAGTAACACTGCTCGATTCCCAGTCCCAAACTGCCATCGATTCATCAGCACACGAAGACAACATTAGAGCAGAGAAACCGTGCGGAATCCCAAGATATATGTTATTTACAAATGATTGAATTAAAGCTGGATCTTTCCACACACCTTCTTCTGAATACTGGTCCAAAGGTGTAACATTGAGAAAATCCTTCTTACATCCACTTATTAATAAACAAAATATCGAAATTATTAAAATGGCATATCTATTTTTCATAATTATAATTCTAATTTGTTTTAAAAAGTAATATTTACGCCGAAATTGGCAATCTTTTGTAATGGATATCCTTGTCCATCATTTCTTGCTTGTTCAGGATCGAAATCCTTTAAATCGGGAGAATAAGTAAACATGTTATATCCGCTAACGTACAATCTCAAGTTCTGGACACCAATTTTTTGTAATAGTATAGCGGGAATATTATAACCGACCTCAATATTCTTTAGGCGCATATTATCTGTTTTGTGCATCCAAAAAGTATTTTGTTGAGGCCTCCAATATACGTTATCACGGTTAAAAGTACGAGGATATGAAGCATCAGTATTTTGTGCTGTCCAACGGTTGTCGTAAAAGTCCTTGAGGTAGTTCCCTATTTCGCCCGATTCGGTATTGATATACCTTACTGCTCCCAATGACGCTTGAAGCAACATGGAAAAATCAAAACCCTTCCATTGAACATTTACTGCAAAACCGCTTGTAAATGTGGGAAGATCAGTCTTGTCAAAACGAACTCTGTCGTTGGCATCAATTTTTCCATCGCCGCTGACATCCTCAAAAATTATATCACCAGGTCTTGCATCCGACCAATGGGGGTAAGCATTCACAGCAGCCTGATCCTTAAAAATACCGATAGCATTATAATACAAATTGGTGTTCATCGGGTGGTTTGTTGAGAGCTGGTAATCTGGAGCTCCCGGACTTTCGTCCCAAAAAATTATTTTATTTTTCTGGTAGCCTCCGTTTAACGATATCTGATATTTAAAATCGTTTAATTGATTCCGGTATCCTATGTTAAAATCGAAACCTTTGTTGGATACTTTTCCTATGTTTTCTCTTGGAAGTGTCAATCCTGTAGACGAAGGTACAGATGCATTTCGATACCATAAAATCTGTGATCTGCGATAATCAAAATAATCGGCTGTTACAGAAAGTTTTCCTTCAAACAGTTCAGCATCAAAACCAATATCACTCTGATTAGCAATTTCCCAAGAGACGTTTTTATTTGGTATGCGGGCTTCGTAGAGTGCTTTATTTGCCATATCCGAATTGGTGACAAAAATATTGTTATTAAAGCCATAAGAAGACATGTATTGCCATTCGTCTATTTGATCGTTTCCTGTTTGTCCAAAGGATAATCTTAGTTTAAAGTCGTTTATAACCTTAAGATTTTCTTTCCAGAAATTTTCTTCCGAAATCCTATAACCCAAAGAAGCACCAGGAAAAAATCCAAACCGGCTAGCCTCGTCAAATATATAGGAACCCTGGTATCTCCATACAAACTCAGCCAAATATTTTTCTTTGTAATTGTAGTTGGCGCGTCCAAAGTAGTTTAATCTTGCGTTTTTGTAAGCTGATCCTGTTGTCGTCTTCTCTTTGTCTCCACCAGCAAACATTTGATCAATTGTTGTGGATAAAAAGTACCTGCGAAAGCCATTAAAGTTATCTCCACTTCCCTTGATAGATTCGGCCCCAACCATCATTTTTACATTGTGATCGCCGAATTTATGCTCGTAATTTACCAAACCATTCAGTAGTATACTCAGATTATCACCCATTTCTTCAAACAATCTGGGATCATCAACCCCTTTTTTTCCTTTTTGCAAAATAGGCTGGTTGCTGCTATCAAATCCCTGGAATGAATACAAATACCAAGGTATTTGAAAGTTTTTATGAAAACGAAAATTCTTATCTATAGCGGCATTTCCTTTAATGGATAATCCTTCTATCCAGGGTATTTTGATGTCGACCTTGAAATTTGAATTGAAGACGTAGGTTTTATCCTGGTCGTAGCCGGTAGCCTTCGTGCTTACGACCACAGGGTTATTCCCATATTCAATATCCGGACCAGGCATGCCATTGGGCCAATAGGCATTGTATATAGGCTTACCTCTCATTACCATGCGGAAAATATCACCGGCCGATCGTGTTGGAAAATTTCTATCTTCCATTCTTCCCGAAATATCAACTCCTATGCTAATGTATTTATTAATGTTCCCGTCGAGATTCGATCTTAAATCATATTGATTATATTTTGTTCCACTGTTGTAATAAAACCCATCCTGACTTTTAGCGCCAACCGAAACAAAGTATTTCATGTTCTCACTGCCACCCGAGATCGATGCATTTGTATAGTTTTGCTTTGACCATGGTTTCAATGTTTCTTTAAACCAGTCAGTGTTTGGATATTCCCATTGATCTGTACCATCCTGAAATTTCTGCAATTGTTGTGGATTATATCTTGGTGCATTGCCGGCATAACCATCGACTTCATTCAATAAAGTGGCGTATTCGAATGAATTACTCATCTTTGGAATCCTGGTTGGCCGACTGTAGCCCTGATTAAAATTGGCCGTAATTGTTGGCTTTCCAATCTTTCCTCTTTTGGTAGTAATCAATATGACTCCGTTAGCTGCCTGAGCGCCATAAATTGCGCCTGAAGCATCCTTGAGAACAGTTAAACTTTCAATTGTACTTGGGTCAATTCGGTCAAGCGATCTGCCCGGAACCCCGTCAATAACTACTAATGGATTATTATTTCCTAATGTATTGACACCCCGAATTCTTAAAGTAGTACCATCATAACCAGGCTCTCCACTGACTGTTTGAGTAACTAAGCCGGAAATTCGGCCTTCGAGGCTGTTACTGACATTCATTGTTGGCGATTTGATCAATTCAGTTCCTTTCACTGCTAGTATAGAACCGGTTGAAGTTGCTTTTTTCTGAGTCCCATAACCAACAGCCACTACTTCTTCAATTCCAATAGACTCATCTGCGAGTGAAACATTAAACGATGTTTTGACACCTACTGTTATTTCCTGCCCTTTCATCCCTACAAACGAGAACTGTAAAATTGCACTTTCAGGAATATTGGAAAGTGAAAAATTACCATTGTTATCGGTAATTACACCGTTGGTAGTTCCTTTTACAACGACTGCTACACCGGGAAGCAATGCACCGGATGAATCTGTCACTTTACCGGTAACTTTTTTGCCGGTTTGCTGGCTGCTCATAGAGGCAGGAGCCAGCACAATCTTACGGTCAATCACCGATATTTCAATATCTTTGCCTGAGAAGATGGTATTGAGAATATTGCTGATTTTTTCGTTTTTCACGTTGATATCGACTGTACGGTTTACATTTATCAGCTCGTTATTGTAAATAAAATAGAACTCACTCGAGCTTTCAATGGCCTTAAGCGCGTCTTTCACAGTAACACTTTTCAAATCAAGCGATATCTTCGTGTTCTGGGAATAACTCCCCGTCGCGAATAAGCTTAGTGTTGAGGTGAATAGCGCAATTAATGTTAGTCTCATAATTAGAAATAGTTTTCGTGCGAAAATTCCGGACGGAACTTTCCTGTCATTTGAATTTTTTTGCATAGATTTGATCGATTTTATTAATAATTAATTTTTGTTTGCCCGATTCTGTCGGGCATTCTGAAAATTCAAACAGGGGGGTGCTTCCAACACTTTCCTGTTTTTTTTAAGTTTAGTCTAACCCATAGGCATTCCTCTTTTTTAAAGTTTAGTAAAAAGGTTACTTTGATTTCAAAATTATTTTTCGTTTCGAGAAGGAGTTATCGGGTAATTTCTGTGCCTGGATAACCGTATAACTCATTTTTGAAGTCATATTTAAAATGCTTAAGACCTGCTCTAAAGGTTCGTTGATAAATGTCCCGGTGAACCGATATCGGCACAATCGCCTATCAGAAAGCTGTATATCTATATTGTACCAGTTTTCTAATTTGTGAATTACGGTATTAACCGGATCGTTTGAAAAAACGATCTTTCCATCCGTCCAGGCAATATATTTATCTAAATCTCTTTCTGATTTCCACTCCAATTTATTTGTTGATTGTTGATAGGTCGCAACCTGATTGGGTTTCATCTCAAGCAGGTCAGCGGTGCCATTGGCAGTTTTCTGCTGAAGGGTAATTTTTCCTTCCACCAATGCGATGACGACTTCGGAATTATCGGCATAAGCATCAATATTAAACGT
This sequence comes from Mariniphaga sp., assembly GCA_010906965.1. Lineage (GTDB taxonomy): Bacteria > Bacteroidota > Bacteroidia > Bacteroidales > Prolixibacteraceae > JAAFHB01. Next base: position 15,223 of record JAAFHB010000091.1, read on the forward strand.
GGTTCCGAGGACCTTCACCTGGATCTTGTTTACATCGACCACAAAAGGTTGTGCACTGTTCCTGGCAACTTTGAAACGACCTTCCCCCGTAAGTTTTACATTTCTTGTTTTCTGGTTGTTGAAAGAGGTTGGAAACCTTAATGAGCTCCCTGAATTTAAATCTACAACTGTTCCATCTGAAAGTTCAACGCGCGATTGGGTTCCGTAAGTTGTTTTTACTTCCTGATAAACAATTGCTTCATTGTTTATTTGTGCTTTCGGATTGATATACAGGTTGTATAGCGCGGATAGCATCACCGCAAGCACCAGTACAGCAGCTACTTGTAAATAAATGTTTAATTTTGTTGGGGTGCGGTCAATCCCTGCTTTTTTACGCGTAGATTTCAAGGAACCTGCAAGATCGACTGCATTAGGAAGAGCCAGCCTGCCGGAGTTTTCCCATATTGCCTTATAGTCATTGTATTCCAACAGATTTGATTGTTCAGCCATTTTCCAGCTGTTCAACAGAATAACTTCCTGTTCTGTCAAATCATCGGTGAATGATTTTGCAATCAGATCGTATATATTTTCGTATTTGGGTTCCATTTTTCCTTGGTTTCATAGAGTAGACAATTTGGAGAGGGGTGTACCCTACACTGGGAATGGAAATTATCTGAAAATAGTCGTGGAGTATGGACGGCACGACTTCACGGCGACACGATTACATTTGAGGGAGAGTCAATGAGAGAGGGGAGAAATGGGGAAGGGGAGAAAATATTTTCAAGTGAAAATAAATTGTTTTTAATCCCGCACGATCGGACATAGAACCTTAACTATTTTCATCTTACTGGTTAGCTTTTACTTATGATGGTTTCATTCTTTCATTGCTGCATTGTCGAATTGCCAAATTGTCGAATTAGCACATTTTCTCGTCTTCTCCCCTTCTCGTTTTCTCACTTCTTCCTTGTCAAGGCTTTGCTAAAAATGGAGAATAAGATTGTGTCGTGGAATCTTGTGCTTTTTGATGAGGGTAGATAGTCTGCTAATGAGATACGCAATGATTTTAATGACCTGCCGATCAGCGCCTCGACTCCTTTGATCGATATCTCCATCTTTTGTGCAATCTCCTTATTGGTCAGATTTTCGAAACGGCTATATTCAAAGGCTATTTTGCACCTTTCGGGCAAGGTTGACAGCGCAATAATAAGATCCTCTTCCAACTCATTCAAATTGAGCTGGTTCTCGGTCGTATTCCCAATCTGCGTTTCTTCGGGGAAATCTGAGATTTTGATATTCCGCTTTTCGCGGCTGATGTAATTCAGACATTGGTTACGCACCATGCTGGTCAAATACGGGAGTAAATGTTCAATATGATCCAACGAGGTGTGGTTTTCCCATAGTTTAACAAATACATGCTGTACAAGGCTCTGGGCTGTATCTTCGTCATGGACAAAAGAGTTGGCAAAACGGCAGAGATTCTGATAATGATCGTTAAATATCTTATCAAAGGAGCGTGCATTTCCGGCTTTTAATTCCCCGAAAAGAAAACTGTCAATATGTTCCCTCTCCTTCATTCCCGTTTAGTTCGTCTGGATTTTGGGACAAATGTAGTTATTTGATTTAAACTGACACCATGCTCCTCCCTAAAGCTTGCTTTTCCTGAAACAGACTAAAAAATAAGATACTGCAAAAAAAATACAGGAATCATTTGCTGCCTTCAGTTGAAACTCACAGTTAGAAAACAATATAGATCGAGAAGCTTTATTGGTTAGGAATTCCTGGTTATTCAGATTGTTTCGATAAAAGGGTGTGTAAAACCATGATTTTTACCTCCGGAAAGTATTTCAAGGGATGCTAAAATTAAGATGAAACGAGCCATGAGTAAAACTTACTCACGCACAAGGATGACTAGTTGACGCATTTCATTCTTCTCTTTTTGGTGCTACATTAATTTTTTGAGGAAAATACTTGATGAACCCTTCATGATTTCAATGTCGATATGTTCACCTTCTTCTGAAACTCCCCAAATTTGATTGCTGGTGATGGCGGTTTTTAAAAACCCCAATGGCTTGTTCAGGTACGAGGGGAATTTTTGTTCGGAAGTAAATTTACCACCAAAGTAAATGCTATACTTTCCACCGAATGAAGACACACACATCAAATTGTCATTTCCGGTCGAAATAGTAGGTAATTCACGATTTTCGGAAGTTATTGCTTTACCTAATTTCGAAAATTTGAATGTTGTTTTATCCAAATAATATATTTCGCCAATTTGACTAACAACATACACTTTTCCAGAGGCAGTAACACCAATATCTGAAGTTTCGCCTTGCCACTGCTCGCCACCAAAAACGCCGGTACCCTTCCATGTTTTCCCGCCATCGGTCGATTGTCGGTACGATACAAATTCGGGCAAGGCCTGCCTGTAAACAATATGAATGGTATTTTTAGTATCAATCCTAATATTTCCATATGGATGGTTTCCATTTTTTCTCAACCAGTTTTTTCCTTCCGTTGTACCCTTGTCCGGATCCGTTTCTGTTGGTTGAAATTTGCTTCCGTCGGGTTTTCTGACATTTACGCCAATGGAACCGCCATTACTGCCCCCTCTTTTAACAATGTACACTGTTCCATCCTGATCAATATCCATATCAGTATCACGGGTAGCGTTCGGGTCAATTTTTACCCATGAATTATTGTCGAAATAGCCGTATTGCTGTCCAACAAATACATGAATAAAACCTTTAGAATCGACTTTAATCACTGGTTTACTACGGTTGGGCCCTAAAAATGAATCCTTGAGGCATGTTAGAGAAGTAAATACTTCGTTACCCAATGTATTCGTGTCTGGATTGTAATTTCTGTACATTAAAGATGTATCTCTAACATAGGTAATATGCAGAATGCCATTTTTATCGGCAGTAATATCGGGATATGACCCCATTCCAATAAACAAAGGATTATTGAAATTAACAGCATTTTTCTCGTTTACTCTTTTCAACAAAAGCAACCAGTCTTCATTCGATGGAGCTTGCAAATTTTTACCATTGGTTATGCCAATACTTATTCTAATATTGGTATCAGAACCTTTAATCCATTCGCCCAAATATGAAACGTTATTTCTATAAACAGAAACATTTCCACCAGAAGGTAAATACACCAAATAGGGTTCGCCTTTACGATCGAGATAGTAACCATTATTGGTATCTTTAAGAGCAGGTGAAAGTTCATAATAGGGAATCGACTCAAAAAAATCCCAAACTTTCTTGATGATTTCATGCTTATCCTGATGTCTTTCTGATATGTTGAGTGTTCCGGTAAATCCAGTCGAACTAGTTCCGGCATTGTCAGCAAAATTCAGGGCTGCTCCTGCCATCATTATTGTGAAGGCATTCTTGCGAAGCTGTTCGTCGTTATAGGTTTGCTGATAAATATTGCCATACCAGAGCACTTCCTGCGCTAGCACTGGCTGATGAAGGTTTCTTCGCGCCATCAATCCATGATATAAAGTATCTGTGCTGATTGTGGTTGGGCCCTGAAGGCATTGATAACTTGCCCAGGAAGAATTTACAAAGGGGTTCTGATCCTTTTCGTTATGAACAGTAAGTAAATGTCTCTGCGAATTTTGACCAGCTATCATTTCCCCTAATTTATCAACTTGTTCTTTCGTAAATTGCTTTACATTCCGGTAAAGCGGTTCGGGACCGGCAACACTGTACATCGTGTTCCAGTATGAGCCAAGTCGAGCAATTGTATATTTAATATAAAGTGCCTGATTCGTGCTGTCAAGCGGGCAATTCGATTTTTGTCCAAAAAAACCGGCAAAAGGAAATACAATAATCTTTCTGGCAGCCAGTTCATCTAGTATTTTTTCCATTTTGGCGTATTCTGCCGGATTGGGTTGTTGCTTTTCAGAATTCCAAAGATCGGGCGTATTCCATCCTTTTCCACGATTTTCAGCATTACGGTTCAGTAAATGGCTGGCTACCGATAGGGTATTGTATTCGTTTTCAACCAGCCAATCCAAAAACTGTTTTCGTTCCGAATCAGGCCAGTTGTCAGCAAAAAAACGATCGCCCGCATGAAAACTTCTGATGAGCTGATGTTTTCCTCCCTTAAAACCAAACCATACCGGATTGGTTTCATCTGCGGTAATTAACCCTGGAATGTCGGATGCTATACACCGGAATGAACCATCAACTTTTTTCCCTGAGCCATCCGAAAACCATGCGGAATATTTCCATTTACCAATCATATTGGGCATAATCCTGAATTTCCATACTCCCGGATGGTCGAAATATCCGTTAATTGATAATATGCTTTTGTCAGGCCTGGTAAACTCAACCTTCAAATCCGTTTCGGTAAAAGGATTTAAAAACGTGGTTTCCCTGACGATTTCTTTTTCAAATCTGCTCCAAATTCCGGTTCGACTTTCCTGCGCATGAATTGTCTGTCCCAGAATTAGAAGCGATAATAACAGAATGAATCTCATTGATTTTTATTATAAACTTTAAAACCACCTCCTTTGGTGGTGGTTATGTATAAGCGGCTATGCCTGAAAATTAATTATTTTGTGGCATGAGCAAT
>JAAFHB010000092.1 GCA_010906965.1 Mariniphaga sp.
GTGCTTAATAATTCTTCGAATGGCTGGAAATAAAATCCCTCCAGTCGAATATGGGCCGACGGAGAAATAGGGACGATTGCCTTTAACCCTCCTGCAACATAATTGTTAGCCCTGAGATACGGTAAATATCTGATGGTACTGTTAACTGTGGGAGAGAAGTTGTTAGCTGAAATTAAAGAAGATGTATAGTTGTTAAAAAGCTTTTTACTCGAAAAGTAAGAGTCGGTTTCGATACCTAAAGTTAACCATTTCGATGTTTTAAAATACCTTTCATAGATTAATTCCAATTGAATATACTGATGTTCCTTACGAAATTTGAGATTGTTTGAACTTGTGGAGCCAGGATCTTCTTTTTCGGTTCCAAATATATATGCTGCTTCGAATTTAACCATTTTACCTTCGGTAGGATATTGTTTTTTATTAAAGGCTTTTTCCTCAAAATGGGCATGCAAATTTCCGGCAGTAAATGTAGTTTGGTCTGGCTCATCATTTTGGGTGTACTTCGTGGTTTGATAATACTCATTCGATTGATTCACAAAGTTTATTCCTGCTTCCCACTTCGAAGTTGTTTTTGCAGGAAAACTAACATCGAACTGAATATTGTCGTCATTACGTATCACGTAATGAGGCCGCCTATCTTCAAAGAACAGCTCTGTGGATCCGGAGAAGTAGTTAAATCTGTTTTTAATGAAATAAAGATCCAGCGAAAAAGGTTGTTTAGTTGTAAAATTAAAACGAGACCCTACCATGAATGAGCTGTAGAATTTACCAATATGGATGTTGGTTTGAATGGTGATCGGAAGATTATTAAACAGCCGATAATCGAGACCGATGTAGCCCTGATTGACATCCGAAAGCGAAAAGTAACCTCCGACACCCACTTCGAGTGGTTTTTGTTGTTCTGCCTTCAATTGCAGATCGAAAAAGCATGTATTCTTATTATAGTCTGTGGTTGGCAACAGTGATTTGATTTTATCGTCTGCTAAAATTTTAAAATACTCGCGCCTGAGTTCCTCTAAATCAAATGTTTTTGACTTATGACGTATCGACTGTATCACATAGTAACGTTGAGATGCATCAACTCCTGAAACCTGAATGTTGTTGAACACCATTGTGGGACTTTTACTACGGAATTCCTCGCGTCTGCGGTTAAGCAAATCAAAATCAGATCTTCTGCTTATTCGTGATTTAATGTCTTCGATTTGTGCCAAAGTCGATTTGTAACCTGCATTTTCGATTTCGTCGAATCGTTCAAAGTCGAGAAAAGCAAAATTATCAACAGGCGATTTAATTGTAATTCCCAGACTATCGGGTATTAAATAGTTTGTTTTACGAACCATCATATTCCATATCTGAAGTTTCAGATCATCTCTTTTAGGCTTTTTATCTTTGAAGTCGATGGCACTACCGATCATTATATCGGGTTTGAAATCCTGATGCATCACATCGTAAGGAAAGTTGTTTACCAATCCACCGTCAAAAAGTAAAACACTGTCAATTTCGATTGGCTTGAAGAAGAATGGAACAGTCATTGACGCCCTGACAGCCAATCCAAGATCTCCCTTACTAAAAACTATGGGCTTATTGAGGTAAATATCAGTTGCAACGCATCTGAATGGGACAAAAAGTTGGTTGAAGTTATTTTCAGCAACAGCATTCGCGGGGCTGAATAGTTCCATAAATGCAAAATCAATTTGTCCGGGTGGGATAATATTGGTGGGAAGGGCCAGCTTCATTTTATCCTCATTCCTGGCAAAGTCAAGATCGATGAACGATGGATTTTCATCAAGCTTCTTAAAATAATAGACATATCTTGGAGGTATAATTCCTCTAAACCAAAGTTTAAAATCTTCGGATTTGAAAAGGGTTTCCATTTCATCGGGCGAATAGCCGGCGGCATACAGGCCACCAATGATGGCACCCATGGAGGTTCCTGTAATATAGTCAATCGGAATGTTGTTCTCCTCTAGCGCTCTGATTACGCCAATATGAGCGAGCCCTTTTGCGCCACCTCCGCTAAGCACTAAACCTACTTTTTGCCCAAAACCCAGAAAAGGTAACATGTAAAGGCACAATATGAAACAAAATATGACCTTTTTCATGGTTTAGATTTCTTGTTTTGCGTTAGTGATCTTCGATTTTGCGTTTTAAAGATTTGAATCCTTCGCCAAGTATTTCGCTGGCATCCATAATTGTAATAAATGCCAAAGGGTCAACTTTATTGATATGCTCCTCAAGGATGGCAACCTCTCTTCTGCTAACAACGGTAAATATAATGTTTTTCTCTGTGTTGTTATACATTCCGACCCCTTTTAAATAGGTACCTCCGCGCTCAAGATCGTTTATGATTTTATTACGAATATCTTCATGTTTGTCGGATATGATAATCAATGCTTTATTATAATTCGCACCTTCAAGAATCAGGTCGACTGCACGGCCTGTGATGTAGATTACAATCATGCTGTAAAGCGGAATTTGCCAGTCTTTGAAAGCTGCCAGCGCAACCAATACGATGGCAGAATCGACCCAAATCAGCATTTGACCGATCGGGATTCTCGTATACCTGGTGATGACCATTGCGATAATATCACTGCCTCCGGAGGTGGCTTTAGCCTTGAAAATCAAACCAAGTCCGATGCCGGTTAAAACACCGCCGAAAATGCACGAAAGTAAAACATCATTTACAAGTGGTGCATCACCTACTTCACGCATCCACGTAATGCCATCCATAAATATGGACGACGAAACAAACCCATAAATGGTCTTCGTCCCAAATCGCGGTCCAAGAAGTTTTATGCCAAAATAGGTTAGTGGTATATTTACTAACAAGTTAAATACTCCAATTGGGAATCCGTCTGGCCAAAGCGCCATCCCTTTTGACATATGGTATACAATAATACCAAGTCCATAGATACCTCCGGGTACTATTTTGTGTGGAGTTATAAAAAATACATACCCCACGGCCATAATAAAGGATCCAATTGTAATCATTCCGTAGTCGACAAACCATCGTTTGGTGAATAGTTTTTCCGTTGTGAGAAATGCCATAAAGAGAGGATAATTTTTTATAAAACTACAAAAAAAAGGGTTCCTTTTTGGGGAACCCTTTTTTTTAAGACTTTTTTCTTAGAATCTTTTTTCCTTGATACGGGCTTTTTTACCAGTTAATTCGCGAAGATAGTACAAACGTGCACGACGTACACGACCCATACGGTTTACTTCGATACCATCGATAAATGGTGAGAAGAAAGGGAAAATCCTTTCAACACCGATATTACCCGACATTTTGCGAACGGTAAATGTTTTTGTTGTACCAGCGCCTTTGATTTGAATTACAGTACCTTTATAGTTCTGAACTCTCTCTTTGACACCTTCAATGATCTTGTAACGGACAGTTACTGTGTCGCCTGCGTGAAATGTAGGTATTTCTTTCGGCTCACCTAAAAACGCGTTTTCTGCAATTTTAATCAGATCCATCATGATTGATTTTTACAATATTATTAACGAACGCAATATTCACAGTGTCTATTCGTTTGCTGTCAGAGATTGCGTACGGAACTGGCCGCAAAAGTAGATAAATATTTGATTAATCTAAACAGCCTGTAACTATAATTTCATTTTTTTCCTGATTGCTTCCGGTATGGCTGCTTTGTTTACAACAATTGCGGTGGTTTTGTAACGCAAATAAGGTTTTGAGGCATAAAAATACCCTTTTAAATCGTTGTATTTGCCCCATGAATTTTTCACTTTGTAATAGACCGTACCGTTTTCATCTTTGGCAAGTCCAATCAGGTGCATCGCATGATCATCGGTGGTTTCCTGACTATCAAATGCCATTTGTCTTACTTCTTGTGTTATAATCCTTTCTTTACCAGGCTTATCAAATTTGTAGAGCGATGATTCCTTCTCCTTTTCAGAAAGACTGTCCCATTTAGATATCTCCGCATCATTCATCTCGGTTGTGATTTTTTCGGGGATAACAGCAATTCCTTTCTGAGTTGTAGCAAATCCTTTTTCGCTCACATCGGCTGCCCAAAGAACTGAATAACCATTTTCAATAGAAGCATCTACGATTTCCTGAAGTTCATCAAGCGGAACATTGTAAAATTCGCTCCACAGCCAATTATCGGGCACTTCGAGTATAAATTGCTGATAAAAAGGGTGATGTGTGAATGATGTGATCTGAACGTATTCGTCCCCGTTAATTCCGCAGAAATCGGAGGCGAAGGATTTTGGTGTATAGTTTTTGCCTTTGTATTCAAAGTTTTGTGGTACGACACCCAGGTAGGAGTCGATTGTGCTATTGACTGCCTCGTCCCAAACCGGTGACATTTTCTTGTTTTTGTTTTCGACAACAGCTTCAACCATATTTCGAAGGACGTTGTCCATTTCACCATGGACATGCTTTTCTTCATCGTATTTTATTCCCGGAAAAACTTTTTCAGGAACTAATCCGTAATTATTGGCAACATAGAGATCATCATAAAGCACACCACCTGCACCAAAGTTGGTGTTCCCCTGCATCCGTACATATTTAATTGCTTTATCGCGATAACACATGCTTACAGGAAACATTTCAGATAAATCAACTTCGGGTTTACCCATTCGAAGCATTTCTGATTCGAAAAAAGACATTCCTGCAAACGACCAACAAGTGCCTGACCTGAACTGATTTTTTACTGAAGTGTGAGGTATTTCTTTAATTGATTGAAATTTATAGCCCTCATTATCTTTATTTCCGGCATAAGAGAAGCCAGCAACGAGAAATAGTGTTAGTGCAAGGAGAAATCTCTTTTTAATTGTCTGCATTTTAAATTTAAGAGGTGAATTTTAACTCCGAAAAGTAAAAAAACGAAATGAATTTTAAGCGTTAATTTTTCATTTAAAATGAATCTAAATATTATTCGGTCTATTGAATCGTTTTGTTTGCGGATTGATACAGATTTTCAACCGGATGGTCGGTTCCTTTGTAAATAATTCGCCCTGGTATAATTGCTGATTTTACACCAACAGACCCAATTGTTCCAAGCGAAATATAGTTGAGCGCAGTGCTAAGACAGGCATCAGTTGGGTTGCCCCAGTCTTGCGTCACATTGTCTTTAACCGCATAATCAACTGGAATGCCGTCGAAGTAATCGCTGTATCCCTGTGAGTTCACATTCCGAAAACAGATGGGTGCAACTGCGATATTGAGCTTTGTATCTCCTTCAATATTCATTCCAACAGGTTTCCCATGGCTGGTTGAGCCAATAAGTTTCATATTCATATAAGGTTTAAGTCCCGAAATCACCAACTCGCTTGCTGAGGCTGTTGATGAGGTGGTAATCACGACAAGTTTATCAAGTTGAACGCTGTTGCTTTTCAATCCGATCATACTTTGATATCCCATTCTGATATGCTTATTATTGTATGTTAGCGTGTTATAAACCTTGTCCTTGTTGGGCTTTCCGGCGAGCATTGCAACCAACGAGTCGGCGCAGTCGAGTGTTCCGCCGCCATTGTATCGAAGATCGAGAATCAAATCGGTGACCCCTTTGCTCGAAAAGTTATCGAATACTGCATTGAGTTCCTTTACCGAACTACCCAGAAAGTCGCTAAAGACAAAATATCCAATTTTTTTAGCGCCTTTTGTAAAGATATTTGAATACTGTACCGAATTGATAATGATCGCTCCCTGTGTCAACTGAAGGGTTTTCTCAGAACCATCATTTTTAATAAAGACAAACGAGTTGCTTGCATTGCTAAGCGCTGTGTTGACTTCGGCATCACTCATTGCAGCCACCGTTTTTCCATTCATTGACTTTATTTGCCATCCTCGCTTAACGCCTGCTTTACCCATTGCACTGTTGTCGTAAACGAATAAAATTCGAAGAAGGTCAAGGTCATCAAATCCCATTCCAGCACCCCAACCTGTTGTTTCACCATCCTCAAGTAAACTGACCATATCAGTATAGGTCATTGTGAAACTCCATCGGTCTTTGATGTATTTCACTTTATTGATATAATCATCCGGAGTTTTTATGGTGGTCAAATCCACAGCTGGCATCGTTTCGTACCAAAGATACAAATCGTTGAATGTATCAGCCGTAAATTGCACAGAGGGATCAATTGATTGAACGGGATCAGGATCTTGAGATTTATCTTTCTTACAGCTTAAGCCTATTAAAATTAACAGGAATAGCGAAAAATATATTATTTGTTTCATGGCAATTTCATTTAGATACTAATTTTATGATTCACAGAGGAGTGACGGCTTTATAAACCGTCAGATCTCAAGCGCAATTCGCTACAATTTTCGTGCAAAATTAAATGAAAAATCAATGCCTCTTAGGATTCTTTCTGTGGGTAATGAATCCGTACATGATAAATATTGAGAAGTTTTTCAAGAAAGATCTCTTTCAATAGTGTGATATCCTTGAAAGTCAGCGGAGCATGGTCGAGTTGTTTGGCTTCTATTTTTCCCTGAAAGATGGTATCGATTAAATTTTTTAAGCTTTCGCTATCTTTTTTGTCAAGACTTCGCGAAGCGGCTTCGATACTGTCGGCAAGCATTACAACAGCAGTTTCGCGTGTTTCAGGTAGTGGCCCGGGATAAGTAAACAGGCTTTCATCGGTTTTATCGTGATTCTTGTTATGCGATTCAATGAAGAAATAACTGGTTTTTGTGGTGCCATGATGTGTTTTAATAAAATCGATTATTTGAGCCGGAATCTTATGCTTTTGAGCAAGTTCAACACCCCGGCTCACGTGTTCCATAATTATTTTCGCACTCTCTTCAAACGTGAGACTGTCGTGCGGGTTAAAGCCCAAAGCCTGATTTTCGGTGAAAAACTGGGGGTCAGTGAGTTTTCCGATGTCGTGGTAAAGAGCGCCAGCCCTTACAAGCAGCGGATTTCCTCCGATTTTCAGGATCGCTCCCTCGGCAAGATTGGCAACTTGAAGCGAATGCTGGAAAGTTCCGGGTGCCTCTTCTGCAAGTTTTCGCAGTATTTTCTGATTCGAATAAGATAATTCAATCAGTGTAACATCCGAGACAAATCCAAAAGACTTTTCAATCAGGAAAACAACGAGATAGGTGATTAGTGTAAGGGCAGCATTGATCAGGAACCATTTTATGATCGTCCAGTCAATACTCGCAAAGCTGGCTTCCTGGATCAGCGAAATCCCGATATAGGTAAAAGCGTAAACAAAGAATATAATTAAGGAGGTAAGGATCAGTTGATCACGCCGCTGGAGATTGTTCTGGCTGATTACGGCAATGCTTCCGGCAGAAATCGAAAGAAGTACAAATTCATAACCGTTTGGAACCATGAAACCTACTATAAGAGCAGTAATTGTATTCACGAAAATTGCAAGGCGGGCATCGAGAAAGGTGCGGATGATCAATGCCAGTGCGGTGAAAGGGACAATATAAACTGAGATGTTATTTGAAAGTACGATGATCCGGCAGAAAAAGATCATCAGAACCATCATTAACAGTGTAAAAGTGACATCGCGTTTTGACCGAAGTAGTTTTCTTCGAATATTGTAGATGAAAAGGAAGAGCGTCAGCAATAACATGCTGATAAATATCATTTTGCCTACAATAATCAGGTAATACTTCGAAAAATCGCCACGGCTTTTCTCATAGGTTGACTTAAGTGATTCGATGATGAGATAGGTTTGGGGAGAGATCACATCTCCTTGAGAAACAATTCTTTCTCCTTCCTGTATCACGCCATATGTCGTCGTGAGATTATCCAGGATTTTTTGTTCTTCTCCATCGGTTTTATCCGGATCATAGGCAAGATTAACAGCCAGATAATCTTCAGCATGAAGTTTTTCGATGATTTTATTATAGTCGGGATCGCTTTTACGTAGCTGTTCAAGTTTGGTGTTGGCTTCGGAATAAGCTGTTTTCAAAGAATATAGCTGCCCCGTTGGAACTTTCTCGGCAAGATTCTTCTTCACAATCAACAACTCACTTTTACCGTTAAGTGATGGATAATTGCCCGGAGCTTGTTCAAGAATTCCGGAATTATAAATTTTTTCAAAGATGGTGAGTACTTTATTTTTTACAATTCTGGAGTAAAGAATTTCAGTATTCTCTTTAAGTGTAATTTCATCAATTTTGGATGATAGATCAGCAATTTGTTGTTTATCAACTGAATCTAAATATAGATAATAGGGTGTTAACGATTTGAGCAACGAATCGCGCTCTTCATTGATCGTTGCATCCGATTTCGCGATGGCAAAGGTGTAAGGGGCAATCAGTGCAGTGTGCATCCATGGCCGACCTTTTTGAAATTCGTAAGGAAACCTTCCTTCCTGAGGCAGAGCAAAATAGAGGATAATTGCCGTAATTATAAATAGTGATGTCAAATAAATCGTATGCCAGCTTGCTGATTCAAACCATTTTTTCTTTTCCAGATTCATAATTTTCTCTTATCTCAGGTTTATTGCTGAATCAATTAATTCGTATATTTGGAATTAATCAAAAGTAGTAATTTTTTAATGAGATACGGGATCTCCAACCTCAGTATTGTTCCTGTGCGGTCAGAACCGCGCGAAAAGAGCGAAATGTGCACTCAAATACTTTTTGGTGAGCATTATACAATAATTGAAGAGAATGCCAAATGGTGCCAGGTAAAGCTTGCTTTCGACGGTTACGAAGGGTGGATTGACCGAAAGATGGTCAATGAAATTGATGAACAGGATTTTTTGGAATTGGAAGAGATCCCGCGGATTGTGACGACCGATGTGTTTAATATCGTTCAGCCGGCAGGTGATTACAGCAATTTTTTGATCGTTGCTGGCAGTTCACTGCCACATTTCGATCGGGTTGCACATACTTTTAAGATAGGTAAAGTTGCATATAGTATCCAGGGAAACAGTATTGCCTCCCCTCCGAATGAAGTGCGGGTCGTAATCATTGAGAATGCGCTTAAATATTTCAATGCCCCTTATTTGTGGGGCGGACGTTCACCTTTCGGAATCGATTGTTCAGGGTTTTCGCAGATATTGTATAAAATGGCAGGTTTGACAATTCCACGCGATGCCGTTCAGCAAGCTATGTTGGGAGAAAACCTTACATTTGTTGAGGAAGCTTTACCGGGCGATCTTGCTTTTTTCGACAACGAGGAGGGGGCAATCATTCATGTTGGTATCATTTGGGAAAAGAATAAAATTATTCACTCATCCGGAAAAGTTCGGATCGATAATGTAGATCATTTTGGAATATTCAATATTGATACAGGGCGATATACCCATCAGATGAGGTTGATGCGACGTCTCATCAACGACTGATAAGTATTCAAGGGTAGTTGAAGCTTCTGTTTTTAAATAGACATTTCAAATCACTAACTATCTAAAAATATGGGACATCTTGAAATAATTGGTTACCTTTTCGCAATTGTTGTTGTGGTCTATGTCATCATTCGAAATTCCACCAAGCAAAAAGAATAGTTTTTGGATGATTAACAGACCTGTCGCCTGATTTCAACTGAGTAAAACACTCCGCTTATCTTTGATTTGCTCAAAATATTGATTATCTTGTTGAAAATATTTGAAAAATTATGAATAATCAGGAACTAATATACTGTTACAAATATCCGCGATTGGCAATGACTGTCGATGCCATTCTCGTGGCAGAGAATTTCAGTCAGACAATGATTTTGTTAATTCAGCGAAAGCAGGGTCCTTACGAAGGAGTGTGGGCACTTCCCGGAGGCTTTGTTGAGATGGAAGAAACGTTGAAGTTTGCCTGCCAGCGGGAACTTTTTGAAGAGACAGGGCTAAAAGATGTTGAACTAAATCAGTTTTTTACCTTCGATGCAGTCGATCGCGATCCGCGTCATCGCACAATCTCGACTGTTTTTTACGGAAGAGTTCAGGAGACCCTTGATGTTAAAGGTGGAGACGATGCAGCCAAAGCCGACTGGTTTCCAATTATTTCATTACCTCCGATGGCTTTTGATCATGCCGAAATCATCCATAAATTTATTAAAGAGAAGTTATAATCCAGTGGTTGCGTTTTTCAGTTACCGGATGCAGGAACGCAGATGACGAATGGTTTCAGGTCCTTCGCTAAAAAGCAGATCCAGAATACTTAGGTTAGGCACAAATCCCCATTTTTCATTAAAAACTTGTGTATAAGGAGTTGGAAAGAAATGAGGATCAGCTTCTTGTTTTTGCGGTTTTGGATGGATGTCGTACCTAAAGTCATCCATTGTTTCCGGAACTTTCCCTTGCGGATAATAATCAAGGGTTTGATTTATCGTTACATTAAAATTAATTGAATTAAGAATAGCATCTTGCAATTGAAGGTTAAAGTCGAATAAGTACCTCCACTTTTTTTCGTGAAAGAACGGCGCCAGGTCATCGGCATAAAATTCGAAGAAGGGCGAACTATTGTAGGTTGACGAAATCCCGCGCCAGTGCATCAATTGCCAGGGTTGATCGTACGAAAGTTTAAGATCCTTGATTGGCCCTTTCGCCCGAGGTCCATCGGCAACAGGGATTGACAATTGTAAGGGCCCGTTGGCTGCAAGGATTATTGTGCGATTCCGATACGACTGTTTCAGGTAACTTTCACAGTATTCGATGTAGATCTGCGGATAGCTAATCAACTTTGTGAAATACTGTATCGGTGCCAGATAGGCGGTACTTAGTAGAACTTCTGTATTTTGATTGTTCATTAATCGTCGAAAAATTTGTGTCCTGGCTCGCCTTCGATGGTCATTCCGTCGTCTGAGATCAAATCTCCTGCTTCTTTTCTCTGACCGTTATCATCCGTCTCATCCTCAAGCTTTTTTATTTTATTAAGGAGCCGTCGGATCTTATTTCTCAACCTTTGTTTATCGATAAACGCAAAAACTGCGGTTATAATTACTCCAATCAGAATCGAAATCACCAAAATCAGTGCCAACGGCACGTCTTCAAATTTCAGCCATAAGAACTTAACCTGAACTTTAACTGAATTTTGCAATGTAAAAATGGTCATTGCCACACCAAGTATAATTCCTGTCAGTAATCCTCGCTGCATCACAAGTTGTTTTTAATTGATTGGTTTTTCTTCGGATTTTATCAGGGCCGGTTGTAATTTTACACTTCTGGTTTTGTCAGTGTTGATCTCAATCTTTTCGTCGTCAGGCGCGTTGTAATCGGTTCTGAAGAAAATATTGTACGCCGCGCCCAATGGTACAATCACTTTTGCTGATTCGAGCGGTGGCATTACAATTTCGTTGATGTCGCAGTAGACCGAATCTTTCCAAAGCCAATCGGTCACCATATTCATATAAAGGGTATCATTTGATACGTTCGTAAGCTTCATTTTCCGGAATGACTGTGGAGTTGGCTCGGGATAAATACTTACTCCCGTAAATGCTTCACCAACTGCCGATGCAAACAATACGCCGGCTTCTGCAAAATTAATTCCTGTACGGTATTTGCGCATTTCCTTTTGTCTTTCAATACTTTCCTGATCGGTAATGTATGCCGAGGTAGCGCACGATGAAAGTACTGCAAGTGAGACAATTAATGAGATTGATCTGCTGGTAATCTTCATAATGGATATGATTTCAAAACGTATTGATAAAATAAAAGCCGACATAAACTATGCCGACTTTTACTTCAACGGGATTAGTTTTACTTAACACCCATAAAAAAACGGTTCCAACGGATTTTTGAGAGGAAGCTTTTGTTTTTGTCGAGCGAAAGCCATACAAAGGAGGCTTTTCCGACCACATGATCTTCGGGTACAAATCCCCAATACCTCGAGTCTGCTGAGTTGTAACGGTTGTCACCCATCATCCAGTAGTAATCCATTTTAAATGTATACGTTGAAGCAGGAGCGCCATTAATATAAATAGCCCCGTCTTTAACTTTTAGATCGTTCTCTTCGTAAACATCGATGATTCTTTTATAAATCGGAAGATTTTCAACTGAAAGATTGATTGTTACCCCTTTTTTTGGAATCCAGATCGGACCGAAGTTGTCAAGATTCCATGTAAACCTGGTGTCGCTTGGGAAAATAGCAGGATCGCTGTTGTCAGAAGGCCAGGTAACTCTCTCTTTCGACTGAATAAACTTTAAACCATCCATCTTTCTTGCCTGCTCTGCCGTAAGCGACATGATGTATCTTGAATCGGAACCTTCAACTTCCGACTGTGTAATATCGAGCTTTTCTAATGTTGAAGCATTGATGGCTGTTCCATTCGTATTGATGAGGTATTTATACTGAATGCCTGGTATTTCTTTCTGCGGTTTCCCGTTTACATAAACCTGACCTTTCACAATTTTCAATGAATCGCCAGCTATAGCGATACATCGTTTGATGTAATTCTCCCGTTTATCGACAGGACGGTAGATAATATCACCGAATACCCTTTTGTCACCCCAAATTTTATCACGACCATATGAGCGTACCAATTCGTAATAACTTCTTTCCTGCATATTGATAGCAACGGTGTCACCTTCAGGGAAATTGAAAACGACCACATCATCATTTTTAACTTTACCGAATCCTGCGATTCTTCTGTAAGGATTGTGGATGATTGTTGAGAACGATTTCATCGTTGTCGACATAGGCATCGTGTGGTGGACGAATGGAAACGAGATGGGTGTATTGGGCATCTTTGGTCCGTAAGCTGTTTTACTAACGAACAGATAATCGCCTACCATCATCGATTTCTCCATCGAAGAGGTGGGGATTGTATAGGCTTCAATAAAGAACATCCTGATAAAAGTGGCAGCAATAACGGCAAAGATAATGGCATCGACCCACTCTACGACCTTTGTTTGTTTACCATCAGGCGGGTTTTTCTTCTTCCAGAAAGACCAATGGACTTTATCTGTGATGTATACGTCATAGATTACTACGAGTCCGATCAACCACCAGTAATTGTTTAACCAAATTACCCATAGCAGGTAAATACCACCAACAAGGCCAAACTTAAACCATTTGCTGTCCAATAACTTATTCATTCTGATTATATTTATTTATTAAAACTTCATGAGGTCTGACATCGATAAAATTCCTTTGCGTCCCTGACAGAATTCAGCGGCCAAAACTACTCCAAAAGCCAATCCTTTCCGGCTGTATGCGCTGTGTGTCATTTCGATGAAATCAACATCGGAGTTATACTTCACTGTATGGATTCCCGGAACGACCCCTTCGCGAACAGGATTGATATATAATTCGCTGTCTGATTTAGGACGGTCGATGGTCCAGTTGGTTTTTGTTTTGTTGAGGGATATAATGTCGTTTGCCAATGTGATGGCTGTTCCGCTCGGCGCATCCAACTTCTGCGTGTGATGAACTTCCACCATCGAAACATCGTATTGGGGGTAGTCGTTCATGATCCGGGCAAGGTACTTATTCATTTCGAAGAAGATGTTGGCGCCAAGACTGAAATTGGAAGCGTAGAAGAAACATCCGTTTTTGTCTGCACATTTTTTATCAACTTCGGCTTTCCGATCGAGCCAGCCAGTAGTGCCACTTACGACAGGTACACCGGCTTCGAAACAATGCAGGTAGTTATTAACTGCTGTTGCGGGTGAAGTAAATTCGATGGCGACATCTGCTTTTGAGAGGCTTTCAGTTGTAAGTTCCTCCTGATTATTGACATCAATTTTTAAAACGACGGAGTGTCCACGTGATAAAGCAATCTGTTCGATCTCTTTTCCCATTTTTCCGTAACCGATCAACGCAATCTTCATATCTCTTTTTTGGGTATATGTATGTATTTTTTCAAAAGAATTACAAAGATAAGATTAATGATTGAAATCAGCCGATTAATTGTTGACGACAAACTGATGAATCCTGCACACATTACCGCTGCTTTTGGGATTTTTATCTGCGGCGATTCTTAGCATTAAAACATGGTTGCCTTCCTGAAGTTCATCCTCCAGCATGATGAGCCAGGGCAGATGTAACTGATTGCTCCACTGTGTGAACTGATCAACCTTTTTAAAGTCAGCACCGTCGATGCTGTATTCAACTATTCCTGCATCAGGACCAGACGTAACAAACATGCCGATCGCTTTTCCTGTAAATCGCAATATCAATGATGCTCCGGGATTTGAGGCTTCCAATATCGGGACATTGACAAATCCGGAACGTGTGGAGGCATTATCAATAGGTTTCCAATCTTTTATTAGTTTCCACTCTTTCGTTAATCGCGCGTTGGCAAGTGATTCAAAATGACCGTTTATATACGAATATGAATCCAGCGGTTGAATGGGAAGTAACTTTGGTACGGGCATATTGGCGATGGTATCTTTCCATGAAGTTTCGAAAAAATGCTGAATTGTTTTCAAATAGAGCGATTGACCGAAAGTTGAAGGATGCAGATTTTTGAAATCATCACGCCAGTTGAACTCGCCATTGAGAATTCGGTCATTGACTTCTTTCGCAAGGTTAATTGATGGGATATTATAGTATTCAGCAACCTTTTCGTGCTGCACTATAACTTCAGGTATTTTACCGTTGTTGTAATCCGACATCTTATCCTGATCGACAAAGTATAGCATTACGATATCGATGTTCGGATTTGACTTTATGGCCTGGTATATAATTCCTTCCATGCCTCTTAACATTCTTTCGGGTTTGAAGCCATTCGTCGCATCGTTCACCGCTGCCTCCTCGAAGAGCAGATCGATCGTTCCTTTCGACAAAACATCGCGCGAAAAGCGCATGGCACCGGGCGTTGAACCGGTAGATGGAATTCCTGCATTGATAAATTCGAATTCAGTTAAAGGAAATCGCTGTTTCAGGTAATCGCAAACCATATCTCTCCAGCCTGTCATGTAGGTGATCGATCCTCCCAGAAATGCAACCCGTCCTTTTTTCTCTTTTTCGAATTTAATCAGGCTGTTATCCATATTTCCACGAAAATTAATGGCCATTTTCGATTCATAAGGCTGTTGTTGGTCGAGTAATCCGGGGGCTGTGTTCGATAATATAAAATTGACAATAGGCGAGGGGTCTTTCAGACTGTGTGGATGGTGACCAATTCCTTCTTTTAGGATAATTTTGAGTTTGCCACCTGCCTCTTTATAGGTTTTTTCGAGCACATATGTATTTTCTTCAACCGGAACAACATCATCTGCTGCACCGCAAACGTGTAATACCGGAACTTTCGCTTCCGCTAATTTACGTGCATTGAAGATGGGCATTCCTTGAAAGTCTTTAACGGTTTCTTCGGTAAGTTTATAGACTTCAAGATGTTGTTTCCAGTCGGGTGCGGAGCCGATTCCTTTACCTTTGCCGCCCGGCCAGCTCTTTAAATCACAAACGGGTGCATCCGCATAGATACATGCTACTTTCTCTACATTTTCAGAACCCCAATTATAAATATAAAGACCACCACGGCTCATTCCTTCCAATACTGTTTTCGGATTGAGCTGGTATTCTTTGATCAGGTAATCGTAAAAACGGTTCCATAACGCAACGGCTTCCGGATTCGCGCAAAGATCGGCAGCATCGACATAGACGACATGAAAACCTTTTTCGAGTAAAGCAATTTCAGTCTGTGGTTCATGTCCCCAGAAACGGGCTCTCCAGATCCAGTGCCTTCCCGCTTCCGCTTCTTTGGGAAAAACAACCTTCGCATCACGCCCTTCGAACTTAAAATCGAGACATTTAAAACCATGATAATCGGTTTCCTGGGCCGCTATTCGAAATGAAGTCGCAATAAGAAACGCAACAATAAAAAGCGTCTTAATGAGTTGGTTGGTAGTGTGATGCATTTGCTTGCTATATATATTATTAATCTTTTGTTGAATTATTTAATTGCGTACCTAACACGGACAAGGCAGAAGCAAAATTGAAAATAACTGAAATAAGATTGAAATAAGGTTGCAATTTATTTCAATTTATTTCCAATTATTTCATCCAATTATGAAGATATTGTGCCAAAAAACTTCAAAATAAAATATAAGGTAATAAATTCTATTTGAATAACTTATCCAACCCCAATTTTTTAACAGCGTCCTGTATTGTGGAACCTGCCTTCTTCTTAAATTCTGTCTCGACTAATTTCTTTGCCTCCGTGAGATCGACTTTTACATCCGGTTTGTCGAATGTTCCACCAATATTGACCCCGATTGGGTACTTCGCAATGTTTTCGGCTCCCGGAACAAAACCAATGTATTTGGTAACTTCTTCGCTGACATCTTCCTTATTTACCTTGAAATCGATCCGGTAGTCCAGGTTATTAGTGACAGTCTGTTTACCAGCTATTGTCACTTCCTGACCTGCAACCTTTGTACTAAAAGGTGAGATCTCCAATCCTCCGCCGACGACTTTAAAGTTGGTGGTAAAATCGTTCACCTTTACTTGTTTGAACAGATCTTTTCTGAAGTACTTCCCAATCTCATTAAACAGGTCTGCTTCAACCAGTTCAAGGTTTATGGTTGATAATAATCCCCCGCCATTCAGTGTCGAGAAGATGGGTGCGTAATCGTTTCCCAATTTACCTTTCAGCGAAATACCTGTATTAAAGGCTCCTGTACTTTCACTCGCAATTGGAAGAAAATGGCGGATTGTGCTCAATGACTGATAAGCTGTTGGCAGATCGAAGTCCTTGATATCCATCTTGAAATCGAAATCAGGTGTTACATTTTTTGGTGTACTATAGGCTCCCGAAACCAGGACTTTACCACTAAGCATATTCATATTTAATCCATCAAGCAGCACCTTGCGTTCTTTGATGATTACCTTTCCTGTAATTCCGGTAATGGACATCTTATCGTAAAGCGCTTTATTAACAGTTGCGTCTACGGTGAAATTGATGTTCTCTGGAACTTCAAAAGGTTTGCCGGCGGCAACCGTATCTTTTGAAGTGGCATTTGGCATTAGTTGATTGATGTTTAAATATTTTGAATTTAAGGTCATATTCCCGTTTAACATCCCTTTTTTCAGAATATATGCCCAGTAATTGGTAATGGAACCACTTGCTGCAAAATCGCTTTCGCCCATATTGCCTGCGAGGTTATTCAATGCAATTGCTTTAGGTGTAAGACCGATATTTGCTGATTTAATTTCAACCCTTTGTGGAAGCGATTTCGATGCGAACATAAAGTCCTTCAGTGAAATCGTTCCCTCGGTTCTGAAATTCTCGTATTGTTCTTTCTCGATCGAGGAGTATTGACCGCCGAAATCAACAAAGGCATCCATTACACCTTTCAAATCAATCGAATCCATGGGTATTGCCTGTTTCAGCGAAGCAAAATCAATTTTTCCTTTCAGGTTTCCTTTCAATAACGGATCGCTTACGGGTGTGGCAACATGTAAAGTCGCTGTTATCGGATTTCCGGCAATGGAAGCTTCAAATTTTTCGATGTCGATCTTTGTAAGATCAAGAGAACCTTGTGGTTTTGCAATGCTGGCGGTCACTTCAATCTTCTCGATCTCCTTTGGAAGATTCGGGTACTTCAGTCTGCCACCTGCAATCTTTAAGTCAACTCCAAAAGCGGGGTAGATCGAATCGGAATAAAGTCCTTTGACAAATCCGCTGAAGGCGATATCACCTTTTGTTTCGACACCTTTCAGGTTCTTTTGGTATTGATCGGGAATGAATCCCAATAAATCGCCAAAGGCTGAGGTGGGTGATTTAAAGGTCAAATCGAAATTATAATCCTTCGCACCCAACACGAATGTTCCCTGTGCTTCGAGTGGCAATTTATTGACTAATAATTCATTTTTGAGGAAGGTGAACGACATTTTATCGAAATCGGCCTGCAGACCACCTTTTATTTCTGCTTTTAAGTTGGATACATAGCGTGAACTGCCGTATTCGAAACTAATGCTATCGGCTTTACCCGAAATATCGAGCTTACTGTTACTTCCTTTCAAGGCTCCCGAGATATCGAAATTGCCGTTACGCAATGCAAAGAACATTGGGCTTGCTTCGTCGTTGAACGAAAAGAAAGCATCGCGAATCTCAATCTTTTCAAGGTCGATTTCGGTACTTTTTTTGCCTGGTTCAACCTTTTGACCGGCCGCTTCCTTTGCAATATCCCAGTTCGATTTCCCCGTTTTGTTTACAACTAGATTGATGGTGGGATGATCGAGCTTAAGTGACGAGATGCTGATCCCGTCGCTTTTCCATAAACTGGAAAGGTTCACGGAGGTTGAAAGTGCATCAACGTTCAGCAGTCTTATATTTTCGAATTCGTTGATTCCGGTAACAGAGAGGTTCTTTAGTTGAACATCCAATTGAGGAAAACTACGGAAAAGGGAGAGTTCGACATCCGAAAA
Organism: Mariniphaga sp.; assembly: GCA_010906965.1. Taxonomy (GTDB): domain Bacteria; phylum Bacteroidota; class Bacteroidia; order Bacteroidales; family Prolixibacteraceae; genus JAAFHB01. The sequence goes on from JAAFHB010000092.1 coordinate 18,242, forward strand.
ATCAACTTTTGCGTTGACCGACTCGTTTGCCATCACCTTTGCTTTTTGAAATATCGTCCCTTTAAAGACGAATGGGATCGCTATCATTATAATGATGAGCAGTCCGATAATTGATCCTACTATAAGTAATCCTTTTTTCATATCGAATTGAAATTTAATATAGAAACATTTGCAATTAGACAACTAATAATGTTGAACCCTCTTTGGGGGTTCCTAAATAGATGCTCGTTCTACCCCCGGTTTCCACCGGGGGTTCATATTTAAGTCCTTCGGACTTTATATCCAATTAAAACCCTGAAAGGGTTTAATTTTAATTACCGAGGGTGTTAACCCACGGAAGTGGCAAGAAATGAGGCTGCAACCCTGAAAGGGTTGAACCATAATATTAAATAATTAATGAATAAAAATGCTTTAATTATTTAAGCAATTGAAGCCTAAGCATATTTAATGCCGCCTGGCTCGAACGTATAATGTTCCTTTCGCGGTGATCTCCAAAGTTAAAAACTTTCGAGACAACGAATTCTGAACCTGCAACGGCAATCCATACCGTTCCAACAGGTTTTTCGGGCGTTCCGCCATCGGGTCCGGCAATTCCGGAGGTAGCGATCGCAAAATCTGTTCCCATTAACCGACGTGCATTGAGCGCCATCGCTTCTACAACCTCCTTGCTTACGGCTCCTTTTTCCGCAATCACCTGCGGATCGATTCCGAGTAGTTTTATCTTTAAGTCGTTGGAATAGGTCACGACGCTACCTTTAAAATATTCGGAACTTCCGGGATTTAAGGTGAAGAAATGGGCAATATTTCCACCTGTGCAACTTTCGGCAGTCGATACTGTCAATCCTTTTTCCTTTAGAATCTTACCGATATTCCCTGCCATCGAATCGTCTTCGAAACCAAAGATATTGTCGGGAATAATTATTGCCAGTTCGCTGATTTTTTCTTCCAATAATTGCGAAAGATAAGCACGATCGTCGCCGCGTGCCGAAAGACGCAACTTCAAACTTTGGGGACTGGGCAGGTAAGCGAGCGAAATACATGCCGGTAAATTGTCTTCCCAATCGGCAATTCGCTCTGCCAGCATCGATTCGGGCAGCCCCTGCGTCAGAACGGTCCGGTGAATGATTGTTGTGGTATTAAATAGCTTTTTGATGTGTGGCAGCACCTCGTTTTCCATGAGGTACTTCATCTCGAATGGTACTCCGGGCATAAACACAAAGATCGAACCATTGTGATGAAACAAAAGACCGGGTGCGGTTCCAAGTTTATTAACGAGTACTGTTGCTGTTT
>JAAFHB010000093.1 GCA_010906965.1 Mariniphaga sp.
GAACGGTGTTGCAGCGAAACTGATTGTGAGGTGCCAAATCAATGCACCCGGTTTGGGTCATGCGGTTTCCAACCGCATTTTTTTATTTTAACCGAGATTACAAATCGCGGGACCCTGACAGCGCCGATGGTACTGTCCGTCTGACGGATGGGAGTCCAGCACAACGCGGGATAAAGTCCGGCCGCCGCCAACTTAAGCCAGAACCGGATACTATACATGCGTCTGTTTCATTTTATTTCCGGTTGGTTGAAGCTATTAATAACCGTTTTAATATCCGGGCTGGTTGATATTATGTTATTTGTATGCTTTAAAACAGGCTTGTTTTTATAAAGCATTACTAAAATCTGGACTGAAATTTTTAATACTGAACTTATTATCCCAATAAGTGATCTAAGATGCCATCTAAACAATCAGCAATTCTTTCCTTATCCCTAATATCCAGTTTCAAATCATCAATGTTTATATCACTATCGCTCCAATTATAACTACCCAAAACCTTCTTCAATTTTTTTTGATATAAGCGCTCCGGGTGAAATATTTTTAATGTAAACGTATAACCATTAATTGCTTCATAAGTAATTTCCACATTGCATTTAATATTGTTGATGTGTACAAATGTAATTGCAGGTTTTTCAAACGGATTGAACTCTTTCAAAACAGTATCTTTTTTTCTCATGATTTTATAAATGTATTTAAATCGACTTTTGCCACATTATGAAATTCATATTTAATATCCACTCGACGATATTCTTTACCATTTTCACCATTGAATTGCTCTATCCAAGTTTTAATCCGCTCCATACTCATCATTCCTTCGTCTTCTCTGTAATCCTTAATGATTTGGAAGATGTCTTTGATTAGTTGTTCCATTTTCTAATTTTAAAATATGTGATGAAAAATATAACGATATTCATCTTCATGTTCTTCAAACGATTTTTATAATTTAATTCTTCTTTCTCAAATCAGTCATCACATTGTTCATTTTAATCTGATTCTATATCTTCCTGAGCATCACCGGTAAATATAATAGAGTCAGTGATAGCATTGGTGAGATTTGCATTAGTAAGATCCGTATTGATAAGAAATGCATTACTCAAATCAGCGTCAATTAAGTTTGCATTCCTAAGGTTTGCATTGTTTAGCCTGACAGAAATTAATATAGAATCACTAAGATTCACATTGTTTAGATTTGCATCACTTACATTTGCATTAAATAATTTCACATTACTTAAGTTGGCATTAGTAAAGTCCGCGTTCATTAGGTTTGCTCTATTTAAGTTTGCATTACTCAAATTAGCATTAATGAAGTTGGAACTAGATAAATTCGCACCTTTTAAATCCGCACCTTTTAAATTCGCACCTCTTAAATCCGCTCCCAATAATACAAATTTACCTTTCGAACCGCCCTTTAAATATTCTAATACTTTCTCAATATCAGTCATTTTGTTGCTTTTTTAGGAATTATCATAACTTAATCTGGCAAGGTTACAAATTCAGAACCGGGATTGGTCATTTTTGCATTATCAAGCCAGACACCATTTAAATTGGCACCGTCCATGTTGGCATTATATAATTTGGCACTACTTAGATTCGCACGCTCCATGTTTGAATCCCTCATATTAGCACCTATCAGATTGGCACCTATCATATTAGCACCCTTCAGATTGGCACCTTCCAGGTTGGCATCTTCCAGGTCAGCATTTTCAAGGTTGGCATTTTCCAAGTTGGCATTTCTTAGGTTAGTTCCTTTCATTCGGACACTGCTCATCTTAGCACCCGTTATGTTAGCACATTCCATATTTGAATCTTCAAAGCTGGTGCCTTCAAGATTGGTATTTTTCAAGATTGCACTGTATAGATTAGTATTACTCATACCGGCTCCCCTTAGGTCGGCGCCTTCAAGATCAGCACCTGCTAAATTTGCGTCTGAGAGATTAACTCTTTTCAGATTCGCATTTTTCAGATTTGCATTTTTCAGATTTGCTCTGTACAATCCGGACCCGTATGAACAATTCATGTAGATTCCATCTAAATAGATACCCTGGTCATTAGGATCAAAGCCATAACTCATAGTTGTCTCGTCTATTATTGTATTTTCCAGATTTGCATTTTCCAGGTTGGCATAGCTTAGGTTGGCATCGTGTAGATCGGTACCTCCCAGATAAGATCCACTCAAATTCGCGCCACTCAAGTTGACATCGGATAGATTGGCACCTCTCATATTGGCATTTTTCAAGCAGACACCACTTAGGTCGTTACATCTCATATATGCTCCTTGAAGTTTAGCGCCATCAAGAGTTGCAAATCTTAAATCTACCTTGCTTAGATCGGCTAGAACTAAATAAATACCATTTAGTTGTCCCCATCTTAAATCAAGTTCTCCAACGGAACCTCCTCTTAAGTATTCTAAAAGTTTGTCTATATCAGTCATCTTGTTACCTTTTTTGCGATTTGATTAAATAAGCTCCCGCTAAAGCCATTAAGCCAAAATAGATTGGAAAATAATCATCTGCAGAAGGAGCAGTGAAGAAATAGGTAAACCCTCTCATTATTTCAGTGGGTAAAGGTCTTCCGCTGGAATTCAACTTGGGTGAGCAACAATAAAAAAAACTAATAAATGCAGGAAACAGAAGGATATACCCTATTATAACGTGCATTTTAATACTTTTAATATAAGGTAATATGTTCTCCTTATAATCTTTAAAGCCTTTCATTGTCTAAGTTTATTAGTATTGATTTTATATTTTATTTAATAATTGCAGTATTAAAATCATTTAAGCTAAGATGGCAATTTAATACCCTGCGAAATCCATGGCCTTCCTTTTAAAGTAAAAAGCCCATTGATCTGCCGGATTTAAATCTATTGCTTTATTGTAGTCTTTAATTGCTCCCTTATAATTCTTAAAACTTACTTTTGAATTGGCCCTAAACAAGTATAATGAAGCAGCTTTTGGATCAATCTTGATTGCTTTCGTACAAGAAATAGTACATCCTTTAAAATCTTGCGATTTAAATTTCAACATGCACCGCTGATAATGTGCCCTTTTATTCTCCGGATCTAATTTGATGACCATATTAAAATCGGCTATTGCACCTGAAATATTGTCTGTCGACACTTTTACATATCCGCGATTTAGGTAAACTACGGGATTAGTATTATCAAGTTTAATTGATTTATTGTAGTCTGAAAGTGACTCTGATAAGTTGCCTAAAATGTAATTAACTATTCCCCTATTATAAAGGGACTTTGAATCATCTGGGTCAAGCTTGATTCCTTCATCGAAATCAATAAGAGCAATTCGGTAATTCTTTAATTCAAAATTGGCGGAACCTCGTTTTAAATATACCCACTTGTTATTTGGATCAAGCTCGATGGACATGGAAAAATCTTGAATTGCACCAGTGTAATCTTTATGAGTCAGTTTTGTCAATCCATTTCCATAATGATGCATTGCACCACTTAGGTTCTCTTCGGATTTATTTAATAATGGGTTTGTCATATATGTAAGGTTAGGGAATCATATTTAAAAAAAACAGTTTGTTTGATGAGTTTAAATCAATGTCCATTATGTTTCCAGCGACTTTGCTGAATCTTTCAAAGGTATCGAATAGATTGATAAGAGCTATAAAAATTATGATTTAATTTTATTGTTTGTGAAAGTCTGATTATTAGTTTTTTAGCTGATCATTTGGATGGTTTCTAGTCAAAAAAGTGAGTCCATTCCGAAAAGTATTCTTTTGCCACCAAGGCACAAAAGCACAAAGATTCACTAAGTTTAAACATCTAATATTCTTTTCTTTGTGAACCTTGGCGTCTTGGAGACTTAGTGGCATTCTTTATCTTTTGACTTATCGGAGTGGAATCAACAGTTAATTGTTCAAAATGCTGTCATTTACAAGAATCCTTGTGATCTGTGGGTGAAATTGAACAATAAACAAAGACAATGATCATTGTAATGGCGGAAATATAATAAGTGACCGGGTGAGTGTCCAAATCAAGGATACTCACCCGGTCTCTGTGAATCTGTTCTTAAGCCCTTCAGGTGGTTGAAAACCTGTGATGGGGCTTTTGGCGAAGCGTGTTAATTATTTTCGTCTGAACCTTTATCGTTTTTACCGTGGGATTTATGGCGTCCTTTGATCTTCCGGACAGCAAACCAGCCATCAATAAAAGCATCATCATCGATCATCCCTTCGAAGGCGTCGTCCTGCTTGTCGAGCAGAATGCGTGCTTCGGCAATCACTTCCCTGATTGAGCGTCTTGCACTCTTACGATCGTTGGTGATTAAACCAATCGTTGGATGCATCTTCTCCAGATCGGAAAGCTCCGCGGTTAGGTTATTCAACTCTTCGGCTGTAATACCATAATCGGCTGTTTTCGGAAGATATTCATGGCCACGTTTAAGAATCGTGCTGCATATGATCAACGCTTCCTTTTCGGGTGTCTGTTCAAGCGTCGATTCTGCAACTTCAACATCATTCAATAACACTTTATCCCCGTTTTCCTTTGCATAAAACGAAAGCTTGCGATCCAGCTTATAAATCTTCCGGAAAAATAAGGTCAACTGCTGGTTTTTCTGGTCAACATATCCTCCCGGATCATTCTCATCCTGCGCTTTAAAAGCAAGGCCAAGTTCCCGCTCACTTTCTTCAAGCAATTCAACATTGTCAGCAATAACTGCCAGGTGCATCCACACACTTTGATTTTTGTGTGCATAGGAAACCGATTCTTTCAGCATTTCATAAAACGTTTTTTCTTTTCTGTCCATAAGATTTATTTTTAAAATTAGTTGTTTGATTTTGTATACCCCAAAAGCACCGATAAGTTTCATAATAGTGTCAGAATAATTAAAAATATTTCATGTAATGCCCTTATTTAGAGACGTTAAAAATAACAGGCTGCGCCGAATGTTAAAATGGTCGTGCATTTATGCGGAATAGTCGTGCCGAATGTTAAAATGATCGTGCATTTACGCGGAATGGCTGTGCCGAATGTTAAAATGATTGTGCATTTACGCGGAATGGTCGTGCCGAATGTTAAAATGGTCGTGCATTTATGCGGAATGGTCGTGCCGAATGTTAAAATGGTCGTGCATTTATGCGGAATGGTCGTGCCGAATGTTAAAATGATTGTGCATTTATGCGGAATGATCGTGACGAAGGTTAAAATGATCGTGCATTTATGCGGAATGATTGTGCCGATGACCAAAATGGCTGTGGATTTTTGCTGTAAAGCAGTGTTGATGGTTCAAATGGACAGGCAATTTGATTGATCATGATAAGAAATCATAAACTCTGAATGATTCCTGGTATTCTTCTTGAATAAGTTTCTCAAGTTCGTTACTTTCGCAAAATTTTCGTAACGCAGGGTTTTCTGCTAAAATATATACTCACTTAGAATTACAACGTTATGGCACAATTCTTTAATGATGTATCCAGAACATTTAACGAGTACTTACTTATTCCGGGTCTGACTACAAAAGCATGCTTTCCCGCGAATGTCTCGTTGAAAGTACCCCTTGTTAAATTTGCAAAAGGCGAAAAATCGGATATTGAACTCAATATCCCAATGGTTTCAGCAATTATGCAATCTGTTTCGGACCATAATCTTGCAATTGCCCTTGCCCGTAACGGCGGATTGTCGTTTATCTTCGGATCGCAATCTATCGAAAGCCAGGTTGACATGGTTCAGCGGGTGAAAAAATTCAAGGCTGGTTTTGTTGTGAGTGATTCAAATCTTACTCCCAATAATAGTCTGGGAGATGTTCTTGAGATGCTGAAAAAGACAGGCCATTCAACGATTGGTATAACTGAAAACGGACTTGCTAACGGAAAATTACTCGGTTTGGTGACGAGCCGGGACTACAGGGTTTCGAAAGATAACTTAGACAAGCGTGTTTCGGACTTTATGACGCCATTCTCGAAACTAATCGTAGGAAAACTTGGAATCTCACTGAATACAGCTAACGACATCGTATGGGAACACAAGCTGAATTGTCTTCCGATTATCGACGACAATCAACACTTGCAATATTTTGTTTTCCGCAAGGATTACGATGATCACCAGGACAATTTAAATGAATTGTCGGATAATAATAAGAAACTTTGTGTTGGCGCTGGTATCAACTCGCGCGACTACAAAGAACGCGTACCTGCCCTTTTGAATGCTGGTGCGGATGTTCTCTGTATTGACTCTTCGGATGGCTTTTCGGAGTGGCAGGCAGAAACGATTCAATATATTAAAGCTAATTTTGGGGAACGAACGAAGGTAGGTGCGGGTAATGTAGTTGATACAGCCGGATTTCTTTACCTCGTACAAGCCGGAGCCGATTTTATAAAAGTTGGTATAGGTGGCGGTTCAATTTGTATTACGCGTGAGCAAAAAGGAATCGGTCGCGGACAGGCAACAGCAATCGTCGAGGTTGCCCAGGCACGCAAAGAGTATTTCGAAGCGACCGGCATTTATATCCCGCTTTGCAGCGATGGTGGTATTGTTCACGATTATCACATGGTATTGGCGCTTGCAATGGGGGTCGATTTCCTGATGATGGGACGTTATTTTGCCCGTTTCGATGAAAGCCCTACCAAGAAACTAAAGATTGGCAACAGTTACGTAAAAGAATACTGGGGCGAAGGATCGAACCGCGCACGCAATTGGCAGCGTTACGATATGGGTGGCAACGAGTCACTTAAGTTTGAAGAGGGTGTCGACAGTTATGTCCCGTATGCTGGAAAACTGAAAGATAATCTTGATACTACATTGGGAAAAATAAAATCGACCATGTGCAGTTGTGGTGCCATTTCGATTTCAGAACTACAGGAAAAGGCCAAAATTACATTGGTTTCAGCAACCAGTATTATCGAGGGCGGCGCGCACGATGTGATCTTAAAAGAGGCGAACAGTTAATTGCCTCACTCCTTCGGGAGATTTTCGGCAGCATAGGTGAATTCTTTGTACCACTCCTGGCCATATTTACGGATCAGTGGTTCTTTCAGGTATTGCCAGAGAGGTATTCCATTACTTTTTCCGCAGATCCTTCCTGGTTTGCAGATATCTAATTCCTGGTAATTCACAGCATCGAATCGTTTGTATTCGGTAATGCGGATTGGAAATAAGTGGCAGGAAACTGGTTTGCGGAAAGCTGTATGCTTTTCGAAATATGCTTTTTCGATGGCGCATTTAGTAATTCCAGCCTCATCGGTAAATGTGAAGACACATTCATTATTTCCAACGATCGGGGTGACCAGATCGCCGTCACTATCAATGACTGAAAAACCTTGCTTTTTGATTTCCGCTATGTTGAAATCCGAGAGGTACTCCACATATTCGGGATACATCTTTTCAATTTGATCAGCCTCTTCAGCGGTTAATGGTGCTCCACTGTCGCCATCCACACAACAAGCGCCTTTACATTTATCCAGATCGCAGCAGAACTCTTTTTGAATGACATCCAGACTGATGATGGTTTTTCCTATTTGCAGCATATAAAGTTGGAATTCCGGCTATCTGAAATTTCAAATAGCCGGAATCTATTATTTGGTTTTATTTAATCCGAGAATCAGTTTATTGTACCTGATATTATTTTGAAATCAACACTTTTCCGGTCATATCAGAAGGAATAGCAATACCCATTATTGTAAGAAGGGAAGGAGCTACATCTGCCAGAATTCCGTTGATTGTCTTTGCATTGGGTTGATCTGTAACCCAGATAAATGGTACAGGATTCAATGAGTGCGCCGTATTCTCGCTGCCATCGGCATTTACAGCAAAGTCAGCATTTCCATGATCAGCAATGATCACCACATCGTAGTTGTTGGCACGGGCAGCTGTTACAACCTCATTTACACATTGGTCAATTGATTTGACTGCTGATTGAATGGCACTGTAAACGCCCGTGTGTCCTACCATATCGCCATTGGCGAAGTTGAGACAGATAAAATCGGCACTTTTTGCATTGATTTCGGCTACAATCGCATCTTTAACAAGAAATGCTGACATCTCTGGCTGAAGATCGTACGTTGCAACTTTGGGTGAAGGGATCAGGATGCGCTTTTCGCCAGGGAATTCGTTATCACGACCTCCGGAGAAAAAGAAAGTGACGTGCGCAAACTTCTCTGTTTCTGCAATTCTGATCTGCCTGAGACCTGCATTTGAAATAACTTCACCAATTGTATTAAGTACATTGTCTTTGTTGAAAATGACATTGATTCCGTGGAACGACTTTTTATAATTGGTCATTGTATACCATTCCAATGGCATTGTGTGCATTCCTTGTTCAGCATGATTTTCCTGGGTGAAAACAATCGTGAGCTCGCGTAAACGGTCGGTGCGGTAGTTGAAACAAATCACTACATCACCCTCCTGGATCGTTGCAAGGGGCTGATCATTATCATCCGTAAAAACAATTGGCTTAATGAATTCGTCAGTTATTCCTTCATCATACGACTCTTGAATAGCAGCGAGAACATCTTTCCGCTTTTTCCCTTCTGCTTTGGTAAGTAAATCGTAAGCAAGTTTTACACGATCCCAGTTTGTATCGCGATCCATGCCGTAATAACGCCCGACAAGGGACGCAAACTTCGCATTTGTATTGTCGAGAGCTTTAAGATCTTCCTTGATAAAATCATATGCAGAACGCGGATCAGTGTCACGTCCATCGGTGAGTCCATGGACAAAGATCTTTTTCAATCCTAATTCAGTGGCGATCTGTGCAAGGGCAATCATATGCAAGCTCAGCGCATGAACACCGCCGGGACCAATTAGTCCGATCAGATGTACTTGTTTGTTGTTCTCTTTTGCATAGTTGTACGCTTTCAGAATCTGTGGATTGCTCCACAATGTTTTCTCCCTGATCGCCTTATTGATCTTTACAAGATCCTGATAGAGTACGCGGCCTGCACCAAGATTCAAGTGGCCTACCTCAGAGTTTCCCATTTGTCCGTCGGGTAAGCCAACATTCTCGCCACTTGCGAGCAATTGACTATGAGGATATTTTTCGTACAAAGAATCGATAAACGGCGTTGGTGTTGAATAGATTACATCCGAGGCTGATTTATCGCCAATTCCCCAGCCATCGAGGATCATCAGCATTGTTTTTTGAATATTTGCCATATCTGTTTTGAATTGAATTAACAGTTTAAAACTACCGCCAAAAGTAAGCTATTTCGACACATCGAAAAAGCATTTGAATTGCCTGATTCAATATTTAACGATTTGATATTAACACCTTCAAAACGGGTATCTTATAAGAAATCGAATAGCATGTTTTATTAAGCAAAAAAAAGGTGAGACCTTTTGAAAAGATCTCACCTTCATCCTGGGATGATCTCCGGATTATTGTTTTGGCAATACGTTTCCTTTGATTTGTAATACAATCGGATTTGGATCGGCATTGGTAATAACAGTTACTGTTTTTGTAAATACGCCTTGTGATGCGGCATTATAGGTAGCCGAAACAACAGCAGATTTACCAGGAAGAATAGGTTCCGATGCATATTTCAGGTTTGTGCAACCACATGAAGCCTTCGCCGAACTGATGATTAAAGGCTCTTTTCCTGCATTTGTCAATGTGAATTCAGCTGTTTTTGGAATATTTAAAGTAATATCTCCAAAATCGTTCACCATCTTATCCCATTTTGCAACAGGTGCATTCGGATTGACCGGAGCTGCCTGGTTCGTTTGAGCATTGGCGTATACCGCTACCATTACAGGTAAAATCAATAAAAGAATTAGTTTTTTCATTGTATTACTATTTTGATTATTAAACATTGCAAATATCGTATTTTTCGGGCTAAATTGGGTCAATAAAATGTAAAACAAACCTAATGAAATGTAAAAGTATGTAAACGAAATGTAAATGGCCGAAGCAATTTGGTAATTTTCTTAACTTTATCGGGTGTTTAAATCAGAACCTCTCATCCTGGTTTTTTTGATTTATTATCTTGTCACTTTCATAATTTGCCATGCGTCAGAAACAAATTCGCTTTGTAGTTTTATTGGGGGCTTTTGCCATCATCGGGATCATCTCGATACAGGTCTATTTCCTCCAAAACGCATGGAATATCAAGGAGAAGCAATTTGTTCAAAGCGTCCTGATTGGGTTACGAAATGTGGCTGAGAAGATGAGCAAATACAACCAAACAGTACTTCCGCACGCTAACCCTGTCCGACAACTCTCTTCCAATTATTATGTGGTGGATATTAACAGTGTGATCGATGCCAACGTCCTCGAGTTTTACCTTAAAGCTGAATTTGACAAGTTAAATTTGCAGACCGATTTTGAATATGCGATTTACAATTGTCAGACCGATAAAATGGAGTATGGAAACTACCTGACGAAAAGCGGGACTGCCAAACCCAATGTCCTCACCGCTAATCTTCCGAAATACAATCAGTACACCTATTATTTCGGGGTGAACTTTCCGCTGTTGCGAAATACAATTACAGGTGATATGGTTATCTGGTTTTTCTTTATGGGGCTCCTGTTTGTGGCAATTATTTTCTTTGTTTATGCGATATTCGTTATTCTTCAGCAGAAGCGGTTATCGGAAATGCAAAAAGACTTTATCAACAACATGACGCATGAGTTTAAAACCCCCATTTCGAGTATCAATATCTCGGCTGATGTAATTATGGATCCGAATATTATCAACGATCCTGCCCGGTTGTTTACTTACGGTTCGGTAATCAAGCAGGAGAATAACCGTTTGAATCAACAGGTTGATAAAGTACTTCAGATTGCCAGGATTGAAAGCCAAAGTTTTCATCTTAATATGGAACAAATTGATCTGAACTCACTGATTCTTAAAGTGGCAGAAAGTTGCAAGGCTAATTCAAACCGGCTGCTCGTACTTGATACTAAGCTGGCTGATTCGGTTGGAAGTATTGAAGCAGATGCACTTCACCTGTCCAATATTTTTCACAATCTGCTCGATAATGCTTCGAAATATTCGGGTAAGGAACCTGTTATCACAATTGAAACTGCACGTAGGGACAAGTCAATAGTAATTAGAATCAGTGATAATGGCCCCGGTATCGAGCCTGAATATCAGCGACGGGTATTTCAGAAGTTCTACCGGATACCGACAGGTAATCTTCACGATGTGAAAGGATTTGGACTCGGATTATACTATGTCAAAACGATATGCGATGCGCACCAATGGACTATTCATTTAATAAATGAACAGGGTAAGGGAGCTACTTTCGTGATTGAAATACCAGATAAGAAAAATAAAAGATGAGCAAGGGACGAATTCTATACGTGGAAGATGATCTGACGTTGTCGTTTGTGACGCGCGACAATCTTGAGATACGAGGTTATTCGGTTGATTTTTGCGAAGATGGAATAACTGCGTTTGAAAAAATCACGAACCAGTCGTACGACCTCTGTATACTCGATGTGATGCTTCCAAAGATGGATGGCTTTACATTGGCGCGAAAGATCAGGGCCTTTAATGAGGAAATTCCTATCATATTTCTGACTGCACGTTCGACGCACGAGGATAAGATCTTCGGGCTGCAACAGGGTGGCGATGATTATATTACAAAACCATTTAGTATTGAAGAGCTTGTTCTTAAAATCGAAGTTTTTCTTAAAAGAAGCAAAATTCAAGTCAGGCAGGAAACGAAAAATGAGCTTGTCAGTTTTGGCGAATTTACCTTTTTCGCTGGTAATCAGCGACTGTCTATTGGCGATGTTCATCAGTATCTTACTTACCGTGAAGCAGTTTTGCTGGCTTATCTGCTCGAACACAGGGATAAGGTGCTAAAGCGCGAGGATATTTTGAATGCGGTGTGGGGAAACAACCATTTCTTTTCGAGTCGTAGTATGGATGTATTTATTTCGCGGCTCCGGAAACTTTTGAAGTCCGATCCTTTGGTGAAAATTGAAAGCATTCACAATGTGGGATACAGGTTGGTGATAGATAATCATTGACAGTAGCCTTGGGCTAAAGACAATTATTAATTTAGTATCAATAAATTAAAATGCAATATCATGGATAACGAATCAAGATTTAAAGCATTGAACGTAGTATTGCCTCCGGCATCTGAACCTAAAGGGGTTTATACACCAATGCTTCGGGTAGGAAATTTTATTTATATCTCGGGCCATTTGCCGGTGAATAACGACGGATCGCTTCAAAAGGGAAAGATTGGAGCAGATATTGATCAGGAAGAAGGTAAAATAGCGGCACGACAGGTGGGACTTACGATTTTGGCAACACTGATTGCTAATTTGGGATCGCTTAACCGGATTAAACGTGTGATAAAAGTGTTTGGAATGGTAAATGCTACCACTGATTTCGAAAAACAACCGTATATTATCAACGGATGCAGCGAGTTGTTTGTAGAAGTTTTTGGCCGTGAGAACGGAATCGGTGTGCGGAGTGCCGCAGGTGTGGGAAGTCTCCCTGAAAATGTACCTGTGGAGATTGAGGGGATCTTTGAATTAGATGCTGAGTGATTAGAGTAAGAAAAGGAGAAGGGGAAACCACGAGATGAGAATTTTCTCCACTTCTCCCAATTTTCCACTCTCTTACTTTTTCCCCTTAGTCGCGGATAAAATGGGGCAGTGAGGACGGTAATTCGAATGACATTTCAATCATTCCGCTAAAATTACCGTTTTCGTAAAGAGGCGATTGATGGATGATTTTTTTCATGCCTGCTTTTTCACTTGTATAAGTATTTGTAGATGGTGTTTTTAACATCTCTACCAGTTTCGAACGCGAAGGTTCCGGATGACAGTCGAGCAGGTTTGTTCCCATCAGATCGGCTCCACCATATTTCATAAACCCACGTTTAGATGCATCGTTCATATAGGTGATGATTCCATCACGATCGCAGATCGTAATGGCACCTTCGAATTCTTCGGACCAGATATTCATTTAAAATGTAATTTGATTATTTCTTTTTTAAACATCTTACCCAATCAATTTCGAAATGGTGCGGTAACGACTCTCCGTTAACCGGTAGGTGAAGACTTCCTATAAAATTAATAAACAGTTCACCCATGTTTTTTGAAACCTGCTCGCGGTGAACTTCATAATTATTGATTTTCCAAATTGCAAGATTTCCGAAAATTTCGAACCTGAAAATGTGAAAATGGTTATAATTCAATCCTTTGATCTGAACTAATTTTTTGACACTTCCTTTGCCGGGCTGATCAATAATTCCAAGACCAACACTGTTATTCCCACTTCTGAAAATATCAATCTGAGGAAAAGGTTGATTGCCTGTTAGTGAAAATGCACTCGTGATGGCTTTGTTTGCGCGAAATTTGACTTTCGCTTCTACAACACCCTCTTTGAATCTGAAACCATTACCAGTATTTAAAATACCAGAGCTGTACTCAAACTTTTTGGGAAGAAGTCCAATTGTTGGATCCCAAACTTTTCCTTCCGTTTTTTCTGCTTTGGTAACAATCGAAAGCACCTTGTTTTTGATCACAACGTTCTTTAATCCATTATACGACTGAAGTTCGTTCGCCTGCGAGAAACTGAAACCAGCCATCTTTGAACCCCAGTAATTTTCAGGTTCCCAAAGCGTTGTCGCAAGTTGGTGTTCGGTGAAATTATCTTCCATTACAATTTCCCATTGATTGAAAAATGCAAGTTCGGGTCGCTTTTTAAGCTGAAAGTATGAATTAATTAACTTGCTGTTTTCTAATTTATTGAACTCTCTCTCTGTCGCATGTTCCGGGGTGGTGTTGTATCTTTTTTTATTTTTTAGAAACGCAATGCGTTGTTTAAATTCCGCGGTTTCAACTTCTGATTTTAATACCAAAAGTCGGGCTAACTCTTTCGAATCGACCATCTGCTGATGATTGATATAAATTGAAGATTTGATGCACTTTAGGTAAAATACGATTTCGCTGCTTTTCGAAAGACGTGTAAACTCATTAAATGGTGCAAAATCGGGCGTTGTTTCGAAGCGTGCTGCGTTTTTAAGATAAGCTTCACGTTCGAGAAATGACTTCGTATTGGTTTCTTGTTTTAGCTGTTCCAGCTTTGCCGGCAATCCAAGTTCTTCAACTGTTTTAATATTTTTATATGCACTTGAATTCAGATATTTGCGATATATTTTTAGTTTCAGATCCTTCTTTTTGGTGTGATCATCTAATTTCCCTTTTTCAGTTATGTCAAGTTCAAGAAACAAGCGATATTGGTCTGAGGACCGTGTGGCGTAGTAACGTTTGATTTGCGCGCTTCTTTGTAATGCATTAAAGTCATTTCTTTTACGATATTCAGGAGAATCTTTATATCGAAGTGATTCAGCCTCTTTTTTCCGAAGAATAAAATCGGGTGACTCAACAATTTTCTTTAATTCGAAATAACGTGCAAGATCTGCACTTCCGGATATTTTATTTAGTCTGTTAAAATCGGGTGATTGAATGAATCTGAAATAATCTTTAATTGGTTTTGAATGCTCAAGGTTAGCCCGCTCAATAAGCAATTTATGCTCAGCGCTTCCGATTATATTCAGGTTGATGATGTCGTTCTTCTTCGCCTGAAAATCATTCGATTGTATCAGATTATTTAATTCATTGTATCGCGCAAGCTCTTTGGAGGTTTCAATCAAATGTAACTCATCACGCATTTTAAAAAGTCCAATCCGTGCTGAATCTATCTTTTGTGCCGTTGGAATTAGTCCAAGTAAATAGCGTAAACGAAATGAAAATGACATATTAATAGTTTTAAATTCAGTTATGTACGAAAAAACAGATGTCAGTGAGACAATATTGTAAAGCTACAGAAATATTGAGATATTAATGCAGATTATTTTTAATAGACGTCTATTTTTTTGTAAGGATCAGAAAAACGATTGAAAAAGGCTAATTTTGAAACGCAAAGGCTTAAAATACAAAAATGATTTTACCCGAAATATTTGTCCAGCGGATGAAGACAATGTTGGATAGCGAATTTGATGAATTCAAACAATCGTTTGATAATGATGTAGTAACAACGATCCGGATAAATCCTGCCAAATATGCAGGAGAACCCGCGTTAACGCCTGTTGGTTATTGCTCCACAGGTTATGTAATCCCGCAGCGACCCTTATTTACGATCGATCCGTATATTCATGCGGGTGTTTACTACGTGCAGGAATCGAGCTCGATGTTTTTGGAACAGGCCATAAAACAGACGGTTAAAAAATCGGATCTGAAAGTGCTCGATTTATGTGCAGCTCCGGGAGGAAAATCAACTCATCTTTCTTCGTTGCTTTCGAAAGACAGTTTACTTGTTAGTAATGATGTAATCAGGGCGCGCGGACAAATTTTATCCGAAAATTTAAAGAAGTGGGGAAAGGCGAATGTTGTAGTCACAAATAATGATCCGCATGATTTCCAACGATTGCCTGGTTTTTTCGATCTTTTGGTGATTGATGCGCCATGTTCAGGTGAGGGGCTTTTCAGGCGTGACGAAAATGCAGTCAATGAATGGTCGCCTGACAATGCACAGCTTTGTGCCCAGCGTCAGCAACGTATCCTGGCCGATGTATGGCCAACTCTCAGGGAAGGTGGCATATTGATTTACAGTACTTGTACGTTTAATCCTGCCGAAGATGAAGAGAATATAAAGTGGCTTAGTGAGTTCGCCGATATTGAACCCGTTAGTTTGAAAATAGATGATCTGTGGGGCATAACAACTATGGATGCTGGAGGTTTTCCTTGTTATCGCTTTTATCCGCATAAAGTAGCAGGTGAGGGTTTCTTTATGGCTGTTGTAAGGAAAGCAGGTGTCAATGGTTCGACACAGCAGAAGAAGATCAAAGATAACACGTTGGTTGCGTCGAAAGCTGAGAAAGAAATCGGACGTGCCCTAATATTGGATGAGAGTCTTGATATATTGCGTTTTGAAGATTCATTGCTTGCTTTTCCAACTGCTCATTTAACTGATTTGTTACAGATCAAGAATAATCTTCGCATCATTCATGCCGGAGTGAAGATAGGGGAGATGAAGCAAAAGGATTTGATTCCTGCTCATGAATTGGCTTTGTCTACTATTCTGAATCGTACGGCTTTTCCTGAAATTGATTTGACAATTGAAGAGGCAATTACCTTTCTGAAACGTGATGATATTTCGCCTCAATCGACCGTAAAAGGTTGGAACCTGATCACCTACCGAAATATTCCCCTGGGCTGGGTTAAGAATTTGGGTAACCGGTTTAACAGTGCCTATCCCAAAGAGTGGAGAATACGGATGTCTGTTACCGAATTTCGGGGTGAGCGGCTTAAAGCTGAGATTGCCAAATTTCCGCTTTAGATTGTTTCAGTCTCTCCTTCGCGATACTGTTTTCTTCGGTCGAGTGCATGTTGCCCGAGTCCGATGATTACCACTCCAATCATTGCAATGACTCCACCTGCAATCTGATGAGGCAATGGTAAGGTTCCGAAGTAAAAGAAGGCCACTGGAATGATCATTAGTCCTTTTGTAGATTGAATAATTGTACCACGCGAAGCTTCGATGTATTGATAAGCTTTGTACACCAGCAATATAGCCAGAACAGGATCGAGTATTGCTGCAATTACTGTATTTGTTAAGGCTCCGGTTGAGATCGTAATCGGTGTACTGGTGATGATTACCCAGACAGAGAAGAAGATCAGCAACCAAAAAGTGCGGTTAAAACTGAGTATTTCGGGTGTGAGGTTATTAACTTTGGCCCGCACAATCACTGTCGCAGTCGCAGCTCCCAGACAATTCATCACTACCAATCCAACACCTGGTATGAAAAAGTCTTTCCAATCGAGGTTTCCTGAATAGCTTGTGAGTAATGCTCCGGCAAAAACAATAAAAACACCAAGCGTTTCAATGGGCGTAAAGCGCTCCTTGAGAAACATAATTCCAAGCATCGTAGTGAAAAGAGGGAAAAGATTGCCCAGGAACCCGGTTACTGCAGGTTCCGAAATGGCATTTACGGAGGCATAAAATGTGGAAACAGTAAAAATTTCGATGCATCCAAGGGTCGGAAATATCCACCACATCTTACGGGGAACATCTGATAATTTTTTAAAGCCACCTTTTATCCAAAGAATGACCAGGTTGATTCCAAATCCAACTGAAACCATTAAAAATAAAAACAGCGGCAAAGAAACCTCATTTAGAGCAGCTTTACTGAAAACGTACACATTACTAAAAGCCAGAGTTGCCAGAATGGTGTAGAAATATCCTTTAATGATTTCCTTTCGCACAAGATAAATATTTAGCTAATATGTTGAAATACAGTCAAAGATAATGATTGAGTATTTCTAAAATTCAATGTGGCTAAATTACGAATCATTCGTGGTAAACGAGATTTTATTTATAACCATACAACTCACGAATTTTTAATTCTAAATTACTTTGAAAGTAAAAGAAGTCCATTTGGAAGAATGGGAAAGATGGCAGTTATTAAGAGGATTACGAGTGATAAACGTTTAATTATTTTTTGTGGTTATTCAATAATTCAGGGAACGCACTTTTAATTTCATTCCCTGAATTATTTTATTTTATTTTATTTTCCCTGATTCAAATTCAGCTTCAAATCTTGAGGGATCATATCTTCTCAAAAGTCTGCCAAATTGTTTTGTCCGGATCGCTATTTTTAGTTTTTCATGCGTAATCTTTCGTTCTGAATTGGGATTCTGAATAGTAAGATAAACAAAATGTTTTAAAGCAGTTTCATTATCCATCGTTTTACTGTATAGATTATTCAGATAAGTCTCAAATTCATAACGGCTTGGCTCTCTTCTGATTTTTGTCTTTAACGGCATTGCCATCTCTATAATATCCATGTCATCTTCTTTCGATAAAAGCATTTGGCTGTTATCATTAAAAAAGAATAGCAGTTTCCCGATGTGTTCATTCAACACTCTTTCCGAAGGTCCTATTTCTTTAATTTCAGAAATTAATTTAAATTTTCTTTGTCCCGGGAACTTAAAATCCTGCCCTACTTTTAATTCACTTGCTTTCATTATTATCTGTTATTAGTTCATTATTATTTCTTTTTTTTGTTCAACTTCCAATCAAAAAACCCGAAATTATCCATATCTACCAAACCTTACAGCTTTTTTAAATAGTTATTATTTTCTTAACAATAACTGGTTGTAATAAAGCTTTGCCCAGTTTTTTTGCGAAAACTGCAAAAAATTACAGAATGGTGACTTTGAAACTAATAGATTCTACGTATTATATTAATAAAGTTACAGGTTGTATATAGAAATTGTTGTTTTTTGCAGAAAAACAGGAAAAAAGAAGCAATCTGCTGGACAAATGTCCGGCTTTCATGCGGTCGACTTTTTTGAGTCATAATTTTCAGGAGGAGACAATCGGCAAAAAAACCATCCGAAAAGTGGCGGATAGTGCTAAAAAAATAATTGAATCCAGAGTATGGAAAACACCAAAAAAACAAGGTTATCAATCCCGAATAATTGGAATTAACAACCTCATTTTCAGCGGAGAGAGTGGGATTCGAACCCACGGTACACTTTTGGCGTACACACACTTTCCAGGCGTGCTCCTTCGACCACTCGGACATCTCTCCCTGGTCAATCAACCAACATGATCTGCTGGTTATTTTAATTGTGGCACAAAAGTAGGAGATTTTTTTATTTTATGGCCAATAAATCCCAAAACATAACGAGAAATCAAATATTAGCGATTTGCAGGTTGAACGGGTACTGCATCTTTCTTCACAAAATGCACTTTGCCCCGACTATCTGTTAGATGAACAGCGACATCCACAAATTCACCTTTTCCCCACCGGGGAGCGTTAATGGCTTCAAGCTCCATGATTCCTTTGTTAAAATCGGTATTTATTGTTGTGAATTTTCCCTCGAAAGCATCACGATCGAGATTTGAAGAGCGCAAGTAATAATAATCGGCTTTAAAATTGGCAGGTAAAGTAGTGTGGTCGGTTGTTGTCAGCCAGATTTTCACCTTCATAGCCCCCGAAGACATTGTATCAATCAATGAGATCTGAGCATTTATTTCGACCTCTTTCTCCCCTAATCGTATGATTTCCGGCGCTTCGCAAGGACAGATCGTTTTCGAAACAGTACATCCGGCAAGGATTAAAATGGATAAAATACCTAATAGTTTATTTGCGTATGGCATATTCTAAACAGATTTACTTACGACACCACTAAAGTATAAAATTGATTCAAGGGAGCAAATTTATCTGATCGCTTTGAGGTTGTATTCATTTAACATAGCCCAGGCAATCGTACGGATACGGGCAACCATTTTGTATTAGCGTACAATCCAAATCGACTGTACAGGATTGTTAATCGTTGCATATTAGTATTATACAGTTGTTGGCACATTGCTTGTTAGAGTAGGGTTCAGAATCATTTTTTTTAATCTATTTAATACTATTCACCATGAAACAGTTTTCGTTACTTTTTCTTCTAATCGCTTTTAGTGTATTCAACACAAATGCCACGGATCTTACCGGTAATTCAATCAATTTAAAAGGAAGTTCAAATACCACCCTGGGTTCTTACGAGATCAAAGAAC
>JAAFHB010000094.1 GCA_010906965.1 Mariniphaga sp.
TTGGAGGAGGGTGGAAGTAATTTTAGAAGTGACCGGGTGACTGTCCAAATCACGAACAGTCACCCGGTCACTCTGCTCCTGAAGAACCTTACAGCGGCATAAAGAAGATTTTTAAAATCAAACAAATAGCCTCGTATT
This sequence comes from Mariniphaga sp., assembly GCA_010906965.1. Taxonomy (GTDB): domain Bacteria; phylum Bacteroidota; class Bacteroidia; order Bacteroidales; family Prolixibacteraceae; genus JAAFHB01. Next base: position 139 of record JAAFHB010000094.1, read on the forward strand.
TTTACGGGGCTTTGTTTTGTAATGATGATTCTGTTTAGTAGGTTTGTGTAGTGTTAAGTTAACAAGATTCTGTGTTAGAGTTGAGGCTTGATTCAAAGCTAATACTAATCTCAATTATTCAGATAAATATGAAACCTACAATTCCAAGACCACAAATAATTTTAGACTATGAAACCTATTTTGGAGAAGTACCGCCAGATGACAGGATTTCAATAATTAAACACGTCTCTAAAGACAACGTTCTTTACGAAATTGCTGCATTAAACTACAGGCTTAAACCGAAAGATAAAATCTATATTGACAATAGTTTAGAGACTCAAGTTAAAGAACTAAAATATTTCACTCAGAACAATGAAGTTTTTACTAAATATTCAAAAATTGCCGAAAAATATACAAAAAGTAAGGAGGATTATCCTATTATATTCAATCGTCAAGCTTGCCTTTTTGCAATTGAAGAGATAATAAACTCTGATGAAATGCAAATGATTGATGATTTTGTCATGGCAAGAATTGAAGTTTGGGAAGCAATTCTAAAATACTATTTAGCTGTAAATTATGTCATAACGCAATTCAAAGATGAAAAGGATAATAACAATGTAAGTTTTGAATCTTTAAATCCAAAACTATTGCCGTTAAACGAGCTATCAATCGAAACCGATCCAATATTCACTCCATATAGAGGATACTGGCTTATTGATTACATGCTCAAAAGATCAATATTGGGAGATGAATTGAAATTATATTTCCGAGCAACATATAAAATTGAACCAGAACAGTTTGTTTACCATTTATTGGGTATGTATATGTCCAATCGTAGAGAAGATCCAGACCATAATTTTTTCTATTCAATCAAAGATGGATACAACGACCTTTATGAAAGATTGAGTATTCGAAATCCAAATAAGGATATATACAAACTTCTTAACATACGTAAATCTCCTTTTATTAATGTGGGATATCAAAAATATCTAATAGCTGACAACTCATTTCTGCTTGAAAAAGCATATTCTCAATTGCTGAATGATTTTTGGTTTGATTGGATAAAAATGCTCAAAGACGATGAGGGTAACCCCAGATTTCCGATAAAGTTTTATAGAGGCGTATTTGGACATTTTTTTGAACAGTATCTTTCTCAAATATTAATAAAGAGTTTTGAAAACTTTAGGTATTCAACCTTACTAATGTTTAACCAGTTGGAACTTAAAATAGGGAAAAGACTTATTGAAATAGCTGATATTTATTTGCGTTATGGCAATAAAATTATTCTTGGTCAAGTAAAGTCTGGTAATATATATGATTCAGAAAAGTATGGAGGAAGTATAGATTCATTATACAAAAATGACCGAAACAAGTTCTTCGAAAATTTTGGAGTAAATCAGTTGATTAAATCTCTTACAAATATGGATGATTATATCCAGTTGGTTGATAGTAAATTTCCCAAAGGTCATACATACGAGGTTTATCCCTGCATCATTGTTAATGATAAGGCACTTCAAACACCGTTGATGGCTGATACTTTCAATATTCGTTTTCAAGAATTACTGAAGGATTTCAGCATTAAAAAGGTAAATGTTAGGCCGTTGACTGTTATTCACATTAATGACCTTGAAAGGTTAGAAGATTCTTTGATTAAGAATCCTAATCTGATATGGGAATTGCTTCAATTTAACCATAGAGCAAAGAGTTTTATACCACCTTTTTTTGATACGGTCAATAAAAAGCTATCTGGAAAGCATTACCCTAAGAGAATTTTGAAATTATTCAAATCATTAATTTTGAACCACGATACAGAAGGTACAAATAATTAATTTAAACTCAACTATTTTTGGGGTACGAGACTAACTTGGCACATTTACATTTTTCTTCAAGTAGCATAATAATTGATTATTCCGAACCACTACGATTCTAAGGAAAGTTGCAATTCAAAGTACTATTACAGTAAAACTCTATCCTCTGCGATAGAACGACTCTATCCCCGGTGATAGAACTACTCTGTCCCCTGCGTTAGAACCACTCTGTCCCCTGCGTTAGAACCGCTCTATCCCCTGCGATAGAACGACTCTATCCCTTGCGATAGAATCGCTTTATCTTTTGATGGCATAGCGTTAAAACAAAAGAGGTGAGAAAACCCACCTCTTTTTCAAAAATTATATGCTTTAAAAATTTAATCGATGACAAGTGTTTTCTTGAATAAACAAGTTCTTGGTTCTTTTAATGGTTTTCCGCCTGTATATTGTGTCATCACCTTTAGGCTATAGGATTCGGCCGAAAGATTTGGGATCATCGCAATTAATGTCGAAGGTTTGTTCTGTACAATGACCTGCGCCTTTACTGCTTCGCCCGATGCAGGAACGAACCACAATCCGCAATCGGCGTTTTCACCAACAATTTTGATGTTAACGCCCATCAATTCCACCACGCCACCAGGTGTAAGTTGCTGGTTCACTTTACCCGATACGCTGTCTTTTACCTCAAGAATTGTTGGTTGAGGGATAACAGTTCCGGTTTTTTCGATCTTTACTTGGCTTTCAGCCTCGCGCATCACCATTCCTTTGGACAGGTTTACGTTTAGTTTGTGGCGGTTGCCATCGAAAGTGTCCATCGCCACGTCGAACACACCCGAGATTGAAAACGAGGTGTTGAACAAAGAGGTGTTCACAGTGCCACCGTCGCTTGTAATGTCCCTGACAGTTTCTTCAAAGCCGTTGAGTACGGCCATGATGTCGGTACGGGTAAGCAACGTACCCCGGCGAAGCATTTCAGTAATGATTGCTTATTTGTCATAAGTTCCCACAGATTGCACAAGTGCCGTGTAGTCATCGGGCGCTTCGATCAATAAATTTTCTGTTAATGAGTACTGTAACATAGGAAAAAGGTATTAAATTATTCCAAATAAAAGCTATCATAACAAAATTATTGATTGATTTTCAGAAAAGCAATAAACATGTTGTCAAACATGTTTTACAATAAAAACCACTGGAAACATGTTTTAAAATGGAAGAGATAAGTGTCCGGAGGATTCAGCTTTGTGCCTTCGATTTATAAAAAGAAGTGACCGGATGACTGTTCAAAACATCTTTTAGAACTGGGTTGAAGAACATTGTAATTGACGAATTATATAATCTCAACCATTTCCTGCTCTTTGAAATGCTTTGAGGGTTTCTGACTCTCGGCAGTGTTTTCGAGGCTGGCAGCAACCAGTTCTGCAATGTCTTTCACAGGGGCATCCGAAAACTGTGCAATGCTCTTTTTACACATGGGGCAGGAAGTAGCAATAATTTCAGCATCAGCGCTATTGAGGTATTCGGAGGTCGCTTTCTGGATTGCGCACCTTTCATCGGGGTCCATCGAGAGATTACCCAGACTACCACCGCAACACAGGGAATTTTCCTTTTCCTGAGTAATAGGAATCAGGTTGTTGAAATGTTTAAGCAGTATCCGTGGCTGAATGTAAATACCCGATCCCCGGCCTAATTCACACGGGTCGTGGAAAACCACTTTCTTACCGGAAGGAACCACCGAAATTCTTTTCTGAAGGATCAGTGTCGGTAAATATTCGCTGTGATGCAACACCTCTATATTAAGGTGATAATCTTCCTTGAAACTTTTGTAACAGATAGGGCAGGAGGTGACAAGGGTTTTAGCCCCTGACGCAATAATTCGCTGCCGGTTATTCTCAACCAATTTTTTTGCCGCTTCAAACTGGCCCGATAACTTAAGCGGCCGTCCGCAACAGACACTTTCATTCTTATCGAGAAATAGATAGTTGACCTTGGCCGCCTTGAAGATTTTCTCCATCGAACGGCTGATGGTAGGTGAAAGATGGCTCATACATCCTGCAAAATAGACCACTTCTGCTTTTGCTACGGACTGATTAGCTGGTAAATATTTGAACCCTTCGGGTTGCTCGAAGGTGTTTTTTTTACGTTGAAGTATTCTTTGTTGAGTCAGATCGATGCCTACCGGACAAGCAACGGTGCACCTTCCACACAACAGACAATTATCTGTCAAATCGGGACGGAGCTGATCGTAGCGGTAGTCGCGCAGAAAATAAACCATTTGCGAGGTGCAGTTATTTCCCTGCGAATTCATTTGGCAGGTGTCGATGCAAATGCCACAACGTGAGCACGATTGGATCTCTATTTCCGAAAATCCAGTGAATTTCTCATTGGTTTTGAGACCCCAGTTTCTTAGGAATATAAGGAGAATCTCTGTGGGGATGTGCATATATCGTGAGAATGGGATCGACACCATAAAAGCACCGAGCGAAATGGAGTACATCCACCAGAAAACGATTGAAAGTGTTTGCACCGGCAGGAAAAATGCGAGAAAATCGCCCAATGGCTGCGTCATAAAACTGCCATTTGCGGCATAGCCGGCTGTGGCGCTCTCCGCCAAAAGCCGCAATGGAAAGATCAGCCATAAAGCGGTCAATGCAAGGCGATCGCCTGTCGAATGCTTTGTGTTTTTTTTCATCCCGGTTATTGCGGGGCGAAACCGCCGAAGAATGGCAACCAGAATTCCCGATAAAACGACTAGCAACGTAAAATCCATTGCTGCATTAAAAATCAGCAGCATACCCGATTTGTGAGGGGTCAGTTCAAAGAACCTGAAAAAGACCGGGTAATAAAATTCGTTTGCAAACTTGCCTGTATAAAAAAAGGTTTCGAGCTTTCCAATTACAATCAGCATAAACCATCCGAAAGCAAGGCTTATGTGCATATATCCTAGCATCCTATTGTTATTGAATACTTTGCGATGCAGCAAACTCTCCATGAAAACCTCGCGGACAGCGTACATTGTTTTTACAGTAAAGATATTCAACCCGATCTTTGTCAGGTTTCCGGTTTCTAGGTTACTGAGCCATTTGATGTACTGGAACGCGAGAAGGACTGTCAGTATGATCATCCCTGCAGTGAATGGAATTACAAACAGGCTAAAGTGCATGGCAAGTTTTTAGTGCTCGTTTAATGTTATGAATTACATTTCGGGTATTGATGCCGCGCGGACATACCAATTGGCATTTTCCGCACATCATGCATTTTGCAACTTCTTTGGCAAGGCCTTTTGTTTCGCCTCGCTGGATCAGCAGATTGATTTTCCGTGGATTAAAGTTGGTCAGTTTAGCGGCAGAACACGTGGCCGTACAGCTTCCACAACCAATGCACCATTTGAAAGATGGTTCGTGTTGAGCCACAAATTTGGAGATCGAGAAATCATTGTTCCCGAAGTCTATCTGTCGCCCTTTTAATATGGAATACCCCCAATCCTTCACGATAATATTATTAATCAGTTATTTGATTTCAATTCATTTTCCCGCAGCCACGAAATGATCCTGACGGTAGCTGCCCTCGCATCGGTCAGTGTCTCTGCAACAGACAAAGGTTCCCTGCAGGTCCCGGTCACAAATATTCCGGGCGTATGGGTCTCATTCTGATTAAAATGGGTGTCGTTACTCGCAAAAAAGTTTCCCGAAGTAAACGCCAGTCCGGCCGATTTTCCGAGCACTTCGGTGCCAGCCGCCGGAACCATTCCAACCAACAAGACAACAAGATCAAAATTCATCTTCATCGGGCGTCCCGACAGTGTATCTTCGGCTTTCAACTGCAACGATCCGTCTATATTTTCAGCAATCTCCGATACTCTGCCCCGAATAAAAGTGATGCCCCATTTCTGCTGTGCTTCAATGTAGAGTTCTTCAAAATTTTGTCCGAACATTCGCATATCCATGTAGAAATTGAAGATTTCTGCCTGGGGCAAGTGTTCTTTCATCTCGATGGCTTGCTTTACACCTGTGATGCAGCAAACGCGCGAGCAATAGATATTACCAACCTTTTTGTCGCGTGAACCCACGCAATGAATAAAGGCGACCCGGTGAGGTGCGATACCTGCAACTGTTCTCACCGGGTCCCCCGATTTGAGTTGCGCTTCCAGATCCACCGAAGTGATCACGTTATCATATATTTTATAGCCGTATTCCTCTTTCTTTTCAGCATTAAAAACCTGAAATCCAGTTGCAATCAATACAGCATCCGCTTTAAACGTTTGTCCATCAGCTAAAAAAACATTGTGATGATCAGTTTCAGGATCGATCCGAATCACTTCGGAATTTGTAATAATCGCAGGTGGATTCATTTTATGGCCATTTGCCAGGTATTCTCGCACTTCATCAGAAGGACGGAATCCAGGAAACAGCTTATACCATAAACGCAGTTTTCCACCCGTCTGTTCCTCTTTTTCGAGCACAGTTACCTTGTAGCCGACTTTGCCGAGACATGACGCCGCTTCGAGTCCGGCCGGTCCGCCGCCGATAATGATGATATGTTGAGGAGTTTTAGTCATTAATAGTTTCTTAGAATTGATAATATCATACGATTAGGAACTGTGGTTTCTGAGGTTCTCCTATGTTTTGCCCATGGACACCAAGGTATTTTTCCTCTTTTTTGTACTCGATGCCCAATTTATCAAGCAATGGCTCAACCGAAACCTGGTGCATCTGCAATCCAAGTTCCCATGGTGAGTATCCCATTACGAGTCCGGCCATCTCTTCATAAGTCAGAACTGGAATTCCCATCCCACTTGTGTCATATGTAATTCCTTCCAATTCAGCGATTGTATATTGCCATCTGTCCAGAAACATTGAGCATCCAGGGCAGTTTGCAACAATGAAATCGGGCTGGTAAGGCTGCATCGACTCAAACTTCTTCTTCGAATTGGAGACAGAGTAACCTCGATTGGCCATGACGAGGTATTGCCGAAATCCGAATCCACAGCAGTGACGCCGTTCGGGATAGTCAATTACGGAACCTCCCCACGATTCGATCATGCCAGTAAGGACGGAAGGAAATTCTGCACCCCCAACGCCAGATGTCGGAAACATCTTGGCATAATGGCACCCAATATGTTCCACTATTTTAAGAGGCACCCCGGTCTTTTTATTGATGAGCGATACCTTTGATTTTTCCTTGATCTGATTGCGGAACTTATAGATAATATCCGATGTATGAACCAGGTTTTCAGGTATTTTGAATTCTCTTTTGGTCGCTTTCCAGAGGTATTCCCTGATTTTTGCCTCTATTTCGGGGAAGTGCTTCCAGGTATCGAGAACTTCGGTATATAGGCCGAATGAAGTAACGCATGAAGGGATAATATTGGTATATCCGGCTTCTGTCATCAGTGCAAAATGACGTGCAATAACCGTCATTGTTGTGTCAAGTGGCACTATATCTGTGTGATATCCAATTCCGGTGCAGGTAGTGTGGCGTGCATCTTCGAATACATCCTTTCCAAGATCATTTCGCATGATGCGTAGAAATGTCGTTTCTGATCCCGGAAAGAACGTTTGCCTGATACAACTTCTGACATAGAAATAGTGATCATCGGCAATCTCTTTCTGATAATCTTCCCAAACTCTTTTTTTACCTTCAAGTACCACCTTTATAGAATTTGTAATTAGATATTATGCGTTCCGTCATTATCGGAAAAAACAGTCATGAAATACTCATTTCCAATACCTTCATCAGATATTTCAATCCCTAACTCATCAGCTTTTTGTTTCGAATATTTTTCAATATTGTCGAACATGGCTTTACACCCCGTCACTTCAAAAATTTGATTTATCTCTTCGAGTACCGCCGGATCGATGGTACGTAATCCACCGATGCCTTCTTGTTTGTAGTTAGATCCCATCTTCTCCATTATTTCAGGGGTATTTCTTGATATCCAGTCCCATACAGGTCCTTGCTCCGGATGCATTTGTGGTGAAACGATATCAGGATGTACACAATAACCAGTACGAAGTATATTTTCGCCAATGGCTCTTTTGATGGCGAATTGTTGTCTTCCCTTCTCTGAATCAGTAAAATAGCCTAATTCCTGTGATAGCTTCCGCAAGGCCATAATGACAAAACCGGGTGTGTTATTTCGGGGACATCTCGTTTTGCACGACATGCATTCGCCACAATACCAGATAGTTTCGCTTCGCAAAAGTGCTTCGATGAGTCTTTCGTCCTTGCTTTGGACTGTATCGCAGATCACACGGGGATCGTAGTGGTAAAACTCTGCCGCAGGGCATATTGCAGTGCATACGCCGCAATTCATACATCCGTTTAATCCTTCAATAAATCGGATATCCTGGTTTAGCCGATCGTATAATTTGCCCATTTTCGAGTTTTGGTGTCAATTATTCGATAAATCGTCATTAGCAAAAATACACAATCATTAATTGGAATAAAGCCGTAATAATTGGTATTTTTTAATGGGTATTAATACTTAGGAGAGATGGGGTGATGCGGTTTCTAACCGCATTTTAAGTCGAATATGAAAAGGAAGGCAGAAGGGGAGAAAATGGGAGTGTGAGAAATGTGCAAGAATATAATATTCCACGTCCGGAGACCAAAGTTTGAAGCCTGATTCCAGTTGCCAGTTTACATTTCAATCATTTGGTTTTTAATTGCGTACATCACAAGACCAGCAGTATTTTTGCAGTTGGATTTGCAAAGAATATTGGCCCGGTGTTTTTCAACGGTTCGTTTGCTGATAAATAGCTGGTCACCAATCTCCTGGTTTGAAAGCCCGGAACAAATCAGCAACAAAATTTCAATTTCGCGTTCGGATAATTCGGCCTCAGGTTCTTTGGCTTCCTTAACAGATTTGTAGTTTCGTAACAGACTTTGCATCAGCTCCTGCGAAAAATAGTTGCCGCCGTTCATGACCGTATCAATGGCCGTTTTCACCTCCTGAAGGTTCGTGTTTTTAAGTAAGAATCCTTTCGCCCCTGCATCGACCATCTGATCGTAATATTCCTCGTCGCCATACATGGAGAGTGTGATGATTTTCAATTCAGGTTTTAGTTCGATCGCCCTTTTCGCCGCTTCAATACCGTTAATTTCAGGCATTTCAATGTCGAGAAATACAATGTCATAATCGTGTTTTGCAAGTAATTCCAGAAATTCCTTTCCATTCGATGCTTCACCTGTAACCACATATCCCGGAAGGGTATCAAGCAACATTTTTAATCCGTTGCGGAACAAAGTATGATCATCGACTAACAGAATTTCCATGGAGTGCTAAATTTAATTAAACAGGTACTGTAATTGAAGCTTTTGTCCCTTTCGCATGTTCGGAGGTGAGATTAAAACTTCCGTTTAGCGAATTAATGCGTGTCATCATGTTTGAGTAACCCATTCCGGAGTGCTGAGTCGGGGATAACTTGTTAATATCAAATCCTTTACCGTTATCTTTATAGGAGCAAGTAATCTTACCCGGTACTTTTTCGAGTGATATTGTGATTAATGTAGCCTCTGCATGTTTGATTGTATTGTTAATAAGTTCACATAGAACCCGGTACAAAACGACTTCTGTGTTACTTTCGAATCGTTCGTCTTCAAAAGTTGAAGTGAATTTAATTTTGATGGTATCGGAATAATTAATTTTGTTAATGAAGTTACGCATGGCCTTGTTTAGACCAAAGTTGTTAAGAATGTGCGGACTTAGGTTATTCGAAATCTCACGGATACTTTTTATTGCTTCTTCGATCACCATATCAGTATTCTGGAGGATTTTTTTGGTCTGATCGTCTTTTTCGATCCGCGTCAGCGATGAAAGCGACATCTTAATTGTTGATAAGATAGGACCAAGGCCATCATGAAGATCTTTGGCAAAACGTTTACGCTCAGTTTCTTCAGCCTGAATAATTACATTCAGAAGGGTTTTTTCCATATCGCGTTTTTCCTGTTCTACCTTTTTCATGTATTTGAAAATTTTCTGAATCAGAAAAACGCCTACTGCGAAAAAGAACGATACCGCCACTCCGAGCCAGACAAATACTTCGCGGAAAGTCTGCGGCGCAAAATCGGAGATTGTAGTGAGGAATTCGACAAGGCATCGTATTGCCATGATGATAAACCCGGCACTGATTAGCATCCAGGAGACATTATATTTAGTGACCCGTGTCAGTTTAATCGAGACTCCTGCCGCAAAGACCTGCAAAAGCATTGCTAAAACCAACGCAAACTGGAGAAGCATTTTTTAAAATATTAAGGTTACCTGCAAAATTATAACAATAGTTGGAACGACAAGGGATGTTTAGGGTTTAGTATCAAGTGGCAATGTAAAAGGAATACTTTCTTCGGGTATAACCACTTTTTCGCCCAGAAAATGTGGCTGCTTTGAGGTAATCATATCGAATACGACGAGTATCCTTGCGGCAACCTCGCGCATCTGCACTTTAAAGGCCATTTCCCCGGGCTCATCTTCAGTATTAAAGGCAATCGCTTCAATTCCCTTTTTTCGTGCTATATATACCGCGCGTTGGTTATGAAATGCTTGCGAAACAATTGTGAATTTTTCCTGCCCGAAGACTTCTTTTCCGCGCACAACCGAATCGAGCGTTCGGAATCCCGCGTAGTCGAGGATGATTTTTTTGCCTGAAATTCCTGCCGCAATCAAATCATTGTACATCGTGATCGGTTCGTTGTAATTTCTGTTGCGATTGTCACCACTGACGATAATATAGTCGATTTTATTGTGATTGTAAAGCTCAACTGCGGCTTTGATTCGGTTGGTATAATACAGATTTCTTTTCCCGTTCCACAGGTATTTACTGGTTCCCAATACAAGTGCACAATGGTTATGAGGTATTGAATCAATCGAATTAAAGCTGTGCTCATTGCCTGCTTTTGTAATTGTCACATTCACCCATGTAACAAAAATTACAAATAGGAAGCAGATGATAAATGCAATAAGCGAAAATATCTTTAATCTTTTCAATACTGTTTGTTTAAATTCAGAACTTTAACGTAAATGTGGTTTCAACATCAGGTTCGGAGTGGGCAGTTAATGTTCCGCCATGAAGCCGAAGAATTTGTCGCGATAAACTTAGTCCAATTCCTGAACCTTTTGGTTTAGTTGTGAAAAATGGTACAAATATTTTATCAAGTACCTCCGGAAGAATCCCTTGTCCGTTGTCCGAAAGTTGTATAATAATTTTTCCGTATACATCTGTGAAAGCTTTTAATTCGATATGTGGATTCTCCGTTTTTTCGAGGGCCTGAATGGCATTTTTCAGGAGATTTATCAAAACCTGTTCTATCAGTTGTTCATCGGCTGATAATTCAAGATTTTCGGGCGTAACGGTGGCAACACATTGAATATTTCGCTGATGCATTTCCTCTTTCATTAACCCTTTCAGATTATCCAGCAACTGTTGTACCGGGAAGATGGTATATTTTGGCGTTGGGATGCGTGTGAGATCACGATACGATTCAACAAAGTGAAGCAACCCGATACTTCGTTTGTGAATCGTCTCAATGGCAAGTTCAATCTCTTCAATGGCCTCAACCTCTCCTTCGTCCTGAAAAGCAGTGGTGTAAGTCGATCTTACATCCTTAATCATGTAGTTAAGTGTTTGAGTAATTGAGGCTATTGGTGTGATCGAATTCATGATTTCATGGGTCAGCACCCTGATCAATTTTTGCCAGCTCTCCATCTCATTCTCTTCGAGCTCATTCTGAATATCCTTAATAGTTGCCATTCTGATTAATCGGTCGGCCACCTTGAATTCAGTGGCAAAAATTGCCAATTGGAGGATCGCATCCTGCTTCTGGATTTTCACCATTATGCTTTCGCCGTTCGAAATGGTCATCAGTTTCGAGACAAGTTCAGGCGAGAAGGTATTCAATTCACTTAAATTTTTAAGACTTGTAATCTTAAAGAGCTTCTTAGTCGAGTTATTAATCAATTCAACCGAACCATCATCGCGATAGCTGATTAAGCCAATGCCAATATGCTCAACGACTGTTTGAAGATAAAAGTAGTTTTGTTCCCGTTCTTCCCTTACTTTTCGAAAATCATTTATTACCAGACTGAAAGCTTCGGTCATGCGATCGAATGAATGTCCTAAACCTTTTATTTCGAATGTTCTTGAAAAATCAGAGTATCTTAAAGATTCAAGGAAGTTGGTTAGCAGCGTATTGGTTGTTTCGACATGGTTTATAAGCATGATAACTTGATAGATTGCTATGCCAACGAACAGAACGATCGTAAGGTAGTGACTTGTCGTAAACAACAGCCACATGATCAAATAGGCATTCGCAGCTATTGCCAGTATTCTAATTATAAGGGATATTCTGAAATTTTTAGAGCCCATATTTTTCCATTCTTCGATAAAGGGAAGTACGTGTAAGTCCAAGTTCACTCGCAGCCTTCGAAATATTCCCTTGGTGCATTTTCATAACTTTAAGAATAATCGTTTTCTCAACTTTGTCGAGTTCATAATTATCCAAATCAAGTTCCTCAGTGACCTTATTTACAGGTCTCATTTGTAGATCATTCGGATTTATCCATTCTGATTCGGTCATAATAACAGCCCGTTCAATCACGTGTTGCAATTCTCTTACATTCCCCGGCCAGCTTGCCTCTTCCAACCTTTTCATGGCATCCTTGGTAAATCCACGCAGCGGTTTTTTATACTTCTTCGCATAAATATGGAAAAAATGAATGGCTAATAATGGAATATCTCCATAGCGTTCACGGAGTGGGGGAAGGTCGATTTCAACTGTATTGATCCGGTATAACAGGTCCTGTCTGAATTTTCCCTCTTCAATCATTTGGTGCAAAGGCATATTGGTGGCACAGATAAGACGAATATCAATAGGAATTGGCTTATTGGATCCAACCCTCGTTACTTCGCGTCGTTCGAGCATGGTCAATATCTTAGCCTGAAGCGGCATTGGCAGATTTCCTATCTCGTCGAGAAAGAGTGTTCCGCCTGAAGCAATCTCGAATCGACCGGGTCGATCGACTTTGGCATCAGTAAATGAACCTTTTGTATGTCCAAACAGTTCGCTTTCAAAGAGTGATTCGCTGATGGAAGTTAAATCGACACTAATAAAAGCTTCGTCTACCCGGTTTGAATTATTGTGCAATGCTCTTGCTACTAATTCTTTGCCAGTTCCATTTTCTCCCAGTATCAAAACACTTGCATCTGTAGCGGCCACTTTCGAAATCGACGTATAAACTTTTTGCATTTCTGCCGAATTTCCGATGAAATCCTTAAAAGTACGGTTCATCATGTTATTGATGGCTTTGGCGCGGCTTTTAAGTTGCTCAATCTCTTTCTTCGATTTCCGTAAATTAAGCGCTGAATTCAAAGTCGCCAATAGCTTTTCATTCTGCCACGGTTTAAGGATAAAGTCTGAAGCTCCTTCTTTAATTGCCCTGACACTCTTTTCAACATCACCATAAGCTGTAATAAATAGAACCACAGCATCCGGATCAATTTCGAGGATTTTCCTGAGCCAAAAGAAACCTTCCTGACCGCTAATCGCGTCCTTTGTAAAGTTCATATCCAGCAGGATTACATCAAACTCTTCATTTTTAAGTAATTCAGGAATTGAGGTAGCAGCATTGGCCGTGACAATTTTTTCAACATGCGGTTTTAGGAGTAACCTAAGCGAGAATAGGATATCCTCATTGTCGTCAACCGCCAGAATTTTTCCAAATTTATCCATAACGAAAAGGTCTATATTGTTACACTAAATTACAAACACCAAGCCACAATGATCAGGAATGATAGCCTGAAATCTCATCATTAATTAGGTGTCTGTTAATCAATACGATATTTAATTCTTTTTTTTTCAAAAGAGATTTAATCATCCTGTTTTTAATAAGGTAAATGTACGAAATCGGTCAGTAAATGTACGAAACCGGACAATTAATTTTTTCATCTAATTTACAATAGTTTATTAATTAGTTAATTGCAAAAGTGGTACGATTTATGACTAAAATGACTTTTGATAATGAGGTTATTTTCCTACTTTGCGAGAGAATTTTGTTCATCCGTAAACACAATAACCAAAATTTTAACTGTTTCATATTTAACTATGATTGAGCTGATTGATATTTGTAAGGTTTTCAGGAACAAGGACGTTGAGACAAAAGCGTTGAGCAATATTAATTTATCGGTTGCCGACGGCGAATTTGTGAGTATTATGGGACCTTCGGGATGTGGAAAATCTTCATTACTCAATATCATTGGATTAATCGATTCACCTAGTTCCGGAAAATATTTGCTCGATGGTCAGTTGGTTTCCGAAATTACTGAAAGGAACCGGACCGATATCAGAAAGAACAATTTTGCATTTGTTTTTCAGAGTTTTAACCTGATCGACGATCTCACTGCCTGGGAAAATATTGAATTACCACTTGTGTATCAAAAAGTTCCTCAGGCGGAAAGGGCCAGGAGGGTTGACCAGGTGCTGGAAAGATTTAACCTTAAACACCGTTCCAATTATTTTCCCAATGAACTGTCTGGTGGACAGCAGCAAATTGTTGCAGTTGCACGTGCTGTTATTGCCAAACCGCGGATTATCCTTGCCGATGAGCCTACCGGAAACCTTGATTCAACACATGGCGAAGATATTATTCAACAACTTACACAACTCAATGAAGCCGGAACAACCATCATTATGGTAACTCACTCGCTAATGATGGCACAAAGGACGCAACGAATTATTTATCTTTTTGATGGGCATGTGGTTACTGAGAGTTACTCAAAAACTGCTGCCAACTTTTAATTGCATTATGAACAGTTATCTGAAACTGGCAATCCGTAATCTACTGCGAAACAAGGAATATTTTTTCATAAATGTTTTTGGTCTTGCAGTTGGGATGGCTTGTGCAATTATGGTTATGGTATATATTTGGGAGCAATCGAATTATGATGACTTTCATCCATCTTCTGACCGCCTTTATAGGGTCAATATTGAATCGAAATTAGGAGGATTGGAATCAAACGTGGCATTATCTTCACCTATGTTCGCTTTTGGTTTGAAACCATATGTGCCGGAGATTGAGCAATCATGCCGGATCTTTAAAAATGATCGTGATATTCCAATTGTATCCCCAGTTTCAGCGATTCTCGATTACCGAACTCTATTGTATGTTGATTCAACGTTTTTCGATATTTTCGGTTTTAAGTTAATTGAAGGCAATCCAATCACCTGTTTAAGCAAACCTCGTTCAATTGTTTTATCCCGCTCTATTGCTAATCAATTATTTCCAGACGGGGCAGTAGGGAAAACGCTCACAATTGAGGATGAAAAAAAATCCGTTATAAGCGGTGTTGTGAACGGAATTCCTGGAGAAAATGATAAAAAATGGGTGGTAACTGGAATTGTTGAAGATTGTCCAATCAATTCACATATTAATTATCAATCACTTGTGTCTATTTCTTCAGTTGTATTACCTCATTTACTTTGGACTTCACATTATTTATATACCTATTTTCGGTTTAAAGAAGGGACAGATATGAAGGAGCCGGCTAATTCATCCAACCTGGGTTTGTCAGCTATAGAAGATAAGCTTAACAACGGATTTTATAAAGAGGCTCGTGATTTTATTGAAAAATCATTAGGGACAACGATTGAAAAGATGAAAGATAAGGATGAGTATTTTGTGCTTCGATTGCAAAAAGTTACTGATATTCATCTTTTTTCGCACTTGAAATATGAAATTTCGCAAAATGTTAATATTCAGACGCTTTTAATTATTGCCGGCATTTCAATTTTGATTATTTTAATTGCATGTATTAACTATGCCAATCTTTCAACAGCCCGTTTAGCCGGAAGGGTGCGTGAAATTGGCATCCGCAAAATATTAGGGTCTCAAAGAAGAGAATTGTCAAGGCAGTTGCTGGCTGAATCGATTACAATTAGTTTTATTTCGCTCTTTTTTGCATTGGTTATTGTTGAGTTGATTTATCCGAATACGAGCATGGTTCAGCAAAACCCAGATCTGAACATACAAATGCTTTTGTTTAAACTTTCGCCTGTTATTTTTAGCGTCACCCTATTCACTGGTATAATAGCTGGAATTTACCCGGCATTTTATATCATACGGTTCAGTCCGGCAACTATTTTGAGGCAGCAAAAGCAGTTTAGTGCAGGAGGCAAGGGATTACGTGGATTACTCGTAATTATTCAGTTTGTGTTCTCACTTGTTATAATATATTCAACATCAACGATATATCGTCAGTTAAGGTTTGTTCAGCAAAATGGGGTAGGGTTTCAGAAAGAGCGACTTTTTGTAATTCAGAACCTATCCGGATTAGAGGATAAGGGACAGAAATTTATTAATAAGTTAGGTGAATTAAAAAACATTGAAGGAATTACTTATTCAAATTCTGTTCCTGGCAAACTTATGGATATGGAAAGTTTTCAGGATGATAAAGAGCGTACGAATGTTTTGCTAATGTATGTCATGGAAGCCGATTCTATGTTTTTTAATACTTATGGTATGACGCTCTTTGATGGAAGTTTTGACAGAAGAAAATATTCGGGAAAAGATACCATTGATGTGATTGTTAATGAAGAAGCAGTAAAATATCTCAATGTGGAGAAGCCCATCGGTTCATCCATAAACAGGCAAAACGCTGATACTTCTACAAGCATTTTGATCATAAAAGGGATTGTAAGCAACTTTAATTTTGAGTCACTTCACACAAAAATTCAACCACTCATCATATTTCCTGTCAATCCTGAAAAAGTAAAATTTGCATCGGTACGATTATCACAACCTGTAAACAGGAGGGAGATTGGTAGGGTACAGAAATTATGGGAAACAGTATATCCCACAAGTCCGTTTTCTCAGTTTACAATGAATGAGAGCCTTGGTGAATTTTATCAGGAAGAGGAATCGACCGGTCAGGTTGCTGTCGTGTTTTCGTTTTTCGCCATATTCATTGCCTGCATGGGGCTTTACTCGCTATTAGCGCTTACCACCGTTTACAGGACAAAGGAGATTGGTATACGGAAAGTGCTCGGAGCCGGAACCAAAGAATTAGTATTGCTTTTATCAAAAGAAATTTTCAGACTGATTACGATTGCGGGAATAATTGCTTTACCCATTTCCTTTCTGCTCTCTTACTATTGGCTGAACCGGTTTGCTTACCATATTTCCCTGAGTTTTACAAACTATTTTCTTGTATTTATAGCAGTTTTCATTGTGGCAGTTTTTACTATTTACCGGCAATTGTGGCATACAATCAACTCCGATCCAGGCGAATCACTCCGTTTTGAATAGAAACACCTATCAGCTAAGTCATTCTAATCTTCTTCTGATTTTTTGCTGGCTTTTTCTAATGCTTTTGCAACTGCCATTCTGAACCGATACAGAGAATAGGTGGCACGGGTAATCGCACCAACTTTCATGTAATCCTGATTTTTAATAAGTGCCTGCTCATAAATCGGATAAGCAATCGAGGGAGAAGTTCCCGATTACCCAAAATCAAATATTAAATTCTTGTTTAAACCTTGTAATAGGATATTAGTCAAAGCGGAAACAAGTTCAGGATGGTTAGCCTGGGAAATTTCGTGAATTTGTAAGAAACAAAAAATAAAGTTGCTGGCCGGTGATTTTCCAGCGGTACGAAATGTACGTTTTCGGACATCTACCGGATCAAAATCGTTCAGCTAATTGTTAATTTTTTGTGATGTTAATGTTATCAAACATCTATTAATGAAACAAATAAATTGTTTGGCATGTTTAATGTTTTAAATACAATGTATTATTTAAAAAGATAAAAAGAATAAAAAAATGAAAAAGCAATTAAATTCTGTAAGTAGCTGGTCAGTTAAAGGTATAATCTCTATAACTATTTTAAGCGCAATGCTTGGTACCTTCAGTGCGAATGCAAACAATAAGCCATCTTTGGCTTTGAATTCTTCAGGAGTCGAGATTTCAGAAAATAGAATCGAAAGCATTAGCGAAGCGATCGAAAAATATAATGCAGCAGAATTTGTTCAGGCAGATATGGCACTCGAAATCGAAAGCCGGACGATGCGTAGTGAAGAAATCTTTAACGTAGCTCTTGAAGCAGAACAATATCATGCAGGTCAATTCGTTAAAGCTGATATGGCGAACGAAATCGATAGCTGGAAGAATAGCAATGACGAGTATAGTGACTTAGTAATTCAATCCAAATATCAGGCTTCTGAATTTGTTCAGGCAGATTTGGACCTCGAAATTGAAAGCTGGATGAATAGCAATGGGTTTTAATGTTAGTGAATAGAGTTTGTTTAGTGTGAATATGAATGTAGTGACCGTTTCGGGATTATTCCTGAAACGGTTTTTTTAGCTTCAACAGATAAGGTGCAATAGTAATTATGAGTTTACGGTATTATTATATTTAAACCTTTGTTGATCAAAGATATCTCTAATTTTTTGCCCATTCTGCAAGGTTCGCCGTCGAAGTGGATTACTCCTTCTTCTGCTCTTTCCAATACAATATTACTTGCTCTTTCGGTATGCATAAGTGAACTTCGGTCGATATTTTTGGCAAATAGCCGGATACCAATTCCTGGTGCTTTATACAATTTGAATGGTGCAAGAATGCACATATCAAGTTTACCATCACATATATCGGCATTTGGAGCAATGTAAGCATTGTTTCCATATTGCGAGCCGTTGGCAAAGGTGATCAGAAAAGCCGGGACATTGATCGTTCGTTCATGATCGACAGTGATTTGATACGTCTCCGGTTTGTAGTTGAAATACTCGTAAATTGTAGTTTTCACGTAATTTGAGAGTCCCCGTCCTTTACATTGAGCAAATTTGTCGCCTATCAATGCATCAAACCCCACACCACAAGTGCAAAAGAAGGGTGTATTGTTGATCAAGCCATAATCGATTGCCTGAAATTTATGTTTGTTAATAAGTTGTATGGCCTTTCGCGGTTCAAGCGGAATCTGAAGGTGACGTGCCAATCCATTTCCGGAACCGACAGGGATGATTGCCAAAATTGCCTGGGTATTGATCAGTGCTTTAGCAATTTCATTAACTGTTCCGTCACCACCTACAGCCACGAAATACTTATAATTTTCGGTCAGTTTCTTACGGACAATTTCAGTTGCCTCGCCTTTATACTTGGTTACTACGGTTTCAGTATCAAAAATGGACGAATCAATCAGATCATTAATTAATTCGGGCAAATGCTTCTTATGCTTCGTGCCGGAGATCGGATTGATTAAAAACAAAATTTTATCTTTTACAAACAATTGATCCATAGAAATATCAGTTCAATATGAGATGGCAAAAGTACACTTATGAACTGAACTTTAAAAACAACTTGCTGATTTTTCTGTTTATTAATCTCGGATTCTGAAAATTGTCAGGTTTATTACCTCATTTGTACTATTTGCAACGAAATTGAATCACGGTAAAAGCGCTTAAAACTGAATACGAATGCTGTTAATATTGCGTGTATCGTAAAACAGCTTGTCAGTATGGCGAAAGGGTTTTATATTTGTGCATT
>JAAFHB010000494.1 GCA_010906965.1 Mariniphaga sp.
TATGTCGACAAAAAAGTAAAAGAATATGGCTTTAATTATGCGATTCACCTTCATGGACCGGATATTGCAACCTATCCCGATGCTGAAGATGTTTGGAATCATGTGAAAGACCTCGATCCACGGATTGGCATGTGTTTGGATATTGGTCATGATACTCGCAACGGTAAAGATCCGGTTGCTGACCTTAAAAAATATAAATCGCGCGTATTCGACATTCATATTAAAGATGTTACCGGAGATACGAAGCTCGGTTACTCACTCGAAGTTGGCCGTGGTATCATTGATTTTCCTGCTTTTGTGAAGATGCTTCGTAAAGTTGGATATACCGGCGTTTGCAGTCTAGAGCACGAGAAAGATATGGGCGATCCCTTTATGGGCATTGCTGAATCAATTGGTTATTTTAGGGGTGTAATCAGAACCACAAAAAAATAATTGGATGATTGATCGTAACTGATAAATATTTTCATACTCATCATCACCAGGGAGGTTCTGAAATTGAACAGCAATATATCGAATTAATTATACCTAAATCAGGCATTCTTAGTAACAACTAAAAATGGTTTGAATTTACAGCCTGATTTTTCCATTTGCTAAAGTCTTTCATAAAAATAAGATTAAAATTCATATTTTAGAACCTCCCTTAAGTATGCTTAAAAACCATAGTTTAACAACCAACTTTCGCTGGGTCATTCTTGGGTTACTTTTCATCGCTACTACCATTCTATACATTGATCGTTCAGCGTTGGGTATTCTTGCGCCTGAACTTCAGAAAAGCATTGGGTGGACGGAGGAGCAGTACGGAATCATCAACAGTGTGTTTATGATTGCCTACGCCCTTTGTTTCATCTTGATGGGGCGATTGATCGACATTATCGGTACCCGGAAAGGCTACCTTATATCAATCGGAATCTGGAGCATTGCGGCCCTTGGCCATGCATTAGCCAGATCATGGATTGGGTTTGCTGTGGCAAGATTTAGCCTTGCAGTTGGCCAATCGGGAAATTTCCCATCAGCTATTAAAGCTGTTGCCGAATGGTTTCCAAAAAAGGACAGGGCGCTCGCGGTTGGAATTTTTAATGGAGGTTCCAACATGGGAACAATTCTTTCACCTTTGATAATACCACCCCTGGTACTTGGGTTTAACAATTGGAGGGTTGGATTCCTTTGGACATTCCCGATCAGCATTATGTGGGTGATTCTTTGGCTAAAGTATTTCAGACGTCCTGAAGAGAGTAAAAACGTTTCACTGGAAGAACTTCAGTACATTAATTATGACAGCGCAGAAGAGATCGATACAAAAAAAGTCGGATGGAAAGATATCCTTCCGCATCGCGGAGCCTGGGCAATTGCCGTGGCTAAATTTATGGCTGACCCAATCTGGTGGTTTTACCTCTTCTGGGGAGCTAAATTTCTTAATGAGAAATTCAGCGTAAACCTTAAAGATATTGGGTTGCCTTTTTTCACTATTTACCTTGCATCATGGGGCTTGGGCATCTTCCTCGGATGGCTGTCATCGAAATTTATGAAAATGGGGTTTAGTTTGAACCAGGGTCGCAAATTCAGTTTATTGGCATGTGCACTTTTCGCAGTACCTGTGGCATTTGTACCACATACCACTAATTTGTGGCTCGCAGTCGGATTAATTGCCCTTGCTGCCGGAGGTCATTGCGGTTGGTCTGCAAATGTATTTAGCCTGATGTCTGATATTTTCCCAAAAAAAGCGATAGGTTCGGTTGCCGGATTTGGGGGTTTTGCAGGAGCGGTAGGAGGCGCAATAGTTGCCTTTTCTGTGGGCAAAATCCTACAGAATATTGGACCTGATGGTTATTCTATCCCTTTTGCAGTTGCCGGATCAGGATACCTTATTGCCTTGCTGATGGTTCACTTGTTAGTGCCAAAAATAAAAACGATCAATATTTAAAGGATTTTTAAATGAACAGCAGAGAAAGAATTCAAACGACACTTAATCATAAAGAGCCCGATTGTATTCCTTATGATCTGGCAGGAACTACAGTAACGGCAATTACGA
>JAAFHB010000095.1 GCA_010906965.1 Mariniphaga sp.
AGCCACATGCACTTTTAGATCAGGTCAAATTTGAGACGATCGAAGAAGGGAGTTGTGTTCAGATGTTACACATGGGTAGTTTCGATAATGAACCACACAGTTTTAAACTTATGGAACAATTCGCGGAAGAGCAGCAATTAAAACGCAAATCGCTTACCCATCGCGAAATCTATTTGTCGGATGCAAGGAAGACAATACCGGAAAGACTTAGGACGATATTAAGGTTTCAGGTGGAATAAATTGCTATTTAAGCGCTTTCATCAAATTGAATATCTTCGGCACTTTCAATTTGGTTTAAAGGTTTATCAATGGGCAAGGTGAAGTAAAAGGATGATCCCTCGCCTTCGATGCTTTCAACCCAAATTTCACCTCCATTTTTTTCTAAAAAGCCTTTCACCAGTAGTAATCCAATTCCTGCTCCTTTGTTTTCTTTCCTTGCACTCGCAAGAACTTTCAATTGTGGTGTAAAAAGCTTAGCCTGAATTTCTTTGGACATTCCAATTCCGGAATCTTTTATTTCGACAATGATTTTATCTTCTTTTCTTTTCGCGGAAACAGTAATATTGCCTCCCGTTTGTGTATGTTTTATAGCGTTTGAAACGATATTTTGCAAAATAGAGAGCAACATCTTTCCATCTGCAAAAACGCTTTCATTTTCTTCAATTTCGTTATGAAGATTGATTGCATTCAATACAGCTGTTTCATTCAAAGTTTCAAATACCTTTTTCACATACTGCACGAGTTCAATTTTAGTCGGAGAAAATACTTCCGCCGCATACTTTATTCTCGCCCACTCAACGAGGTAGTCCAGCATATTTAACTCATCGGTTGATGATTTATAAACGAGTTCGAGCATCTCTTTAACATCATTTTGCTCCATCGTACTAAAATTGGATTTCAAATATTTAGCTGCTCCAATTATCCCTGTTAAAGGGCTTCTTAAATCGTGCGAGAGTATGGCAAGAACACTTTCCTTATGGGTATTCAACTCTTCAAGATCTTTTACATATTTTTTGATGGCATCTTCTGATTTCTTGCGCTCCGTTAAGTCACGAAGAATCTTAACGTATCCTAACAATTCCCCGTCCTTACCTGTGAGCGGAAAAACCAAACCATAAGCATAAAACTTACTCCCATCTTTACAAATATGCCACCGGTTATCTGTCGCTCGTCCCTCTTTTAAAGCAGCGTCAATCTCATTCTTCGGAATGCCAATTTTTATATCCTCTTCTGTAAAAATAACATCAAAGTGCTTTCCAATAATCTCATCTGTTTCATAACCAAATATTTTAGCAGCGCCTGAACTCCAACTATTTATTATGAATTCTTCGTCAATCGTAAAAATTGAATAATCCTGCAAACTATCAATTATTTGACTGTAAAATTCAGTGGTGGGAATGTAACGACTTTTAAGAATTTTAGAATTGTTCTGCTCGTCTTTCATTGGATAATTAAAATTGTATATTTTTAAAATCAGTGTGCCTTAAAAAATTCAAAGTTTCAGCATTCATATCACTTTTCAGTTTGCTTAAATGTGTAATGTTTTTGTGACAAGTAGCTGTATATTGCTATTATAAAAGTAGCGACTGCTTTGGAAATGGTGGGATACCAATGGAATTGTTCGACAAACAGCTTTAAGAATACATAGTTCATCAGAATACACATGAATACGGTGACACCATAACGGAAAAGTTGAATATGACCGCGCAGATCAGATTGTGAAAAGGTGATGTATTTGGCAAGCAAAAATCCCAATGGGAAAGTAACACAAAAAGCGATGATAAAGGCTGTGATATGCGGACTAATCGCCACAAACCCAAGATCGAGTATTTGTTTTTGAAGGATAAAATTATAGCTGATAAAATAAATGAAGATATCTAATACCATGTTCCCTCCTCCACAGACAAGGTAAAGGAAGGTTTCGCGCGAAAGAAACCGCGAAAACCAGGGGTAAAAGAAATCAGCAATGCTGACAATAATATCTCTTGCCTTCGATGCAATAATCATTTGAATGATTTAAATGATAAACAAATTAAACCTATTTTGAGGTTGTTAACTGGCGGCAATGTACAAATAATAAAATCCATGCAGCAATCCAGGTAATACCTCCAAATGGAGTTATAATTCCTAATGCTTTTACACCTGAAATTGCCAAAGCATACAGAGAGCCTGAAAAAAGTACGATGCCAATCATGAAAAGAGTTGCTGACCATTTCAAGGCTTTCGACGGATTGAAATTTATCAGAATTCCGACCGCTAAAAGTGCAAAGGTGTGATAAAATTGGTATTGAACACCTGTTTTATAAACATCAAGCATCTCGGGACTGATGATTGATTTCAATCCATGCGCTCCAAATGCACCTAATGCGACCGCTAAAACACCACTTAATGCGGCTATTGTTAATATTGATTTCATTTTTTTGTCCGATGTATTTAAAAAATATTTCAAAAACATTCAATTAACTATCCCTTTTCCCGTGTAATAGCAGGTTCACCGCATCGTTTAAAGAACCGGCTTTTGTTACAGCACCCGAGTTAATAAAGAAAATCTCATCCGCATTCTCGATTGTATTCAGACGGTGTGCAATGATTATTCGGGTGGTACTTTCGGGTAATTTCTTCAGGATCTCGTCGAGCAGTTGTTCCGTAACAGTATCGATATTGGCGGTCGCTTCGTCGAGAATCAGCAGTTCGGGTTTGCGTAAAACGGCACGAATAAAGGCAATCAATTGTTTTTGTCCCAAGCTGATCCCATCGCCCGATGATTTTATTTGTGCAGTCAGTCCTCCATCAAACCGTTCGAGCAAGCCGTCTAAACCCGATTCGGAAAGGATCTTTGACAAAGCCTCGTTTGAGAGATCCTGATGTCCTGCATTTCCATAAAGGATGTTATCGCGAATGGTTCCGGTGAATAGGAATGGCTCCTGAAGGATAAACCCAATTTTAGATGTACGTGTATCCATATCCAGCGAACGGATATCTACGCCATTCAGTATAATTTGTCCTGATGTAGGATCGTACAAACGAGCCATCAATGACGCCGTCGTGGTTTTTCCACCACCTGTAGGTCCAACAAACGCATATGTTTTGCCGCGTTCAAGATTAAAACTTACATCTTTCAGAATTTCATTTCCAAGGGTATATGCAAATGAAACATGACGGAATGACAACAGACAACAAGTCTCTTCTTTTACCGGACTTTCAATCACTTTTAGATTGTTTTCCAGTGCCAGAATCTGCGAAATACGATCCCAGCCAGCCAATGCCACCTGAAAGTTTGCCCAAAGCGCTGCAATTTGCCGGAGTGGATTGTAGAACTGGGTGATATAAGCTAAAAAGCTGATCAACAATCCCACCGAAAACTGTCCGGCGGCAATCAGGTAAATACCAAACGCCAATACGACCATTTGACCGATACTTGCTGAAAATCCATACACAGGCGTAAAAACATTGTTTGCAATTCCAGCCTTCACTGCAGTTTGATAGTTTTGGTTATTGACTTCATCAAAACGTTTACGGAAGTAGTCGCGCCGGTTAAAGGCAACAATTACCTTGAAGTTATTCAGACTTTCCTGAATCTCCGCACTTAGACTCCCCGTACTTTTTAGATTGGCAGCATTGCGGTTTTTCACCCAGGGCGAGATGCTTCGTGTGAATATCAACAAAATAAGTGCCGGGGCCAATGCCGCCAGTCCAAGTTCAACATTGAGCGAGATCAAAAAGATTCCTGCGCCCAGCATTGTGAATATGCTACTCATAAATTGAACCAACGACTGCGAAAAGAACATATTGATCTTATCGGTATCGTTATTAACCCTCGAAATCAGGTCTCCCGCTTTATTCTGATTGAAAAAATCAATTGGCAAATCCTGAAGTTTATTGAAAACAATATTCCGCAGATTAAACAACATGCGTTGTCCGACACGGCCCATCAATTGTGTTTGTGTATAACCACTGACCAAAACCAGTACGAAAATACCAAACAAAATAATAGAATACTGAATCACCCCCTCGTAATGTTTGGTCACCACAAAGTTATCGACTGCATGTCCGATCAGATACGGAGCCAAAAGGTTTAAGCCCGCGTTGATGAAAATGAAAATCATAGCAACATAAAGGTTCTTCCGTTCCTCGCCCATCAGTGTCATCAACCGCCTCAGCGTGGTTTTTGTACTGACTTTTTCGTTGGTAGGCAACCCTTTATTCAGATTGAGATTATAGTTCATATATTTTTGTCTTCAGGCATTGCCTCTTCGTATACAGTCGTACTGCGTTGAGAATTAAAAATCTGGACATACTCCGGACAAGAATCCATCAGCGATTCGTGTGTTCCGTGCGCAAGAATTTCACCCTCTTCCAACAAAATGATTTGCCCGTAATCCATCACCGAAGCAATCTTCTGCGTCACCGAAAGCAATGTAATTCCGGGATAATTCCTGGCCACATTATCTAGAATCTTTTGCTCTGTTTGACTGTCAACACGTGCCGTAAAATCGTCAAGTAACAGAATTGTAGGGTTTAGTGCCAACGCCCGTGCCAGCATAATGCGTTGTTTCTGTCCGCCCGAAAGACTTGTACCCCGTTCGCTGACAATGGTTTCTAAGCCCTGCGGAAGTGCATCCAAAAAATCATTCAGTTCGGAAGTCTCAATCGCTTTTGCGAACGATTCGTCGGTAACCTTTTCGTTGAATGCAATGTTTTCACGCAGGCTCATATTGAAAATAACGCTGTCCTGAAATACAAATCCAATCTGGTGCTGAAATGTTTCCTTGTCGTAATCGTTGATATTGATGCCATCAAAAAAAATGGAACCACTTGCTGGTTGAATCAGACCCGTCAGTAAATGCAGTAACTGCGATTTTCCCGCAGCAGTCGGTCCTATCACAGCAGTTTTTGTTCCTGGTACGATCGTCAGCGAAACGTTCTTTAAAGCCGGTTTGTCGCCGTAAATCACCGAAATATTCTGCATCTCGATGTTTCCCTGTAATGGAGTATTTACTGTACCCGTATCACGTGTTTCGTCGGCATCCAAAACGGCACAAACACGACCATACGAAACCGAAGCCTGCACGACGAAATTGCTGATAAACCCAATCATGATAATCGGGAAAATCAATAATCCGAGGTACGAACTAAACGCTGCAAAATCTCCCAGCGACATTGTGCCCGTGATCACATAATGTCCTCCTAATGCAAGGATCGTAAGCGATGCCAGATTTGCCACGAATACCACAATCGGTATCAGCGTGGCGAAGAGTTTAAGTATCGATATTCCAAGATTCCTGGCTTGCGTATTTGCATCGAGGAACTTATTGTATTCGAGTATTTGTGAGTTCAGCACCCGAACCAGGGCTGCACCCATAATGCTTTCGCTGATGACTTTATTGAGCCAATCGATCACTTCACGACTTTTCTTAAACAAGACCCCCACCTTCCGGAAAACCAAATAAAATGCACTTCCGATTACAGGAATAATAATAAGTACCGACAAAGCCAGTTTCCAGTTAATTGAAATCAGCAGAATGCTTGCCCCGATCACAATAAACAGGGACGAAGCGAGCGTCACAATCGCCATCGAAACAAATAGCTTTACCGAATCGATATCGGAAGTGAGGTTGGTAAGTAGTTTTGAGGGATTTGCCTGCTGAATAAACGCATAACTCTGGCGTGAAATCTTATCAGCCAGCTTTGTCCGTAAGTCGCGTGCAACACGTTCCGAAGCATAAGTCTGCAAGATCCCCTGCAGGAAAGTAAACACAAAGATGATCAGCCCAGCGATCAAAAATTCGATCACGATTTTCTCAAACG
The DNA here is from genome assembly GCA_010906965.1 of Mariniphaga sp. Classification (GTDB taxonomy): domain Bacteria; phylum Bacteroidota; class Bacteroidia; order Bacteroidales; family Prolixibacteraceae; genus JAAFHB01. The sequence goes on from JAAFHB010000095.1 coordinate 5,809, forward strand.
AGAAAATCCCCTTTGCATAATCATCAATACCCCATGAAATCAGTTTCGGTATCACGAGGTTTACCGCATTGCTCATCAAGGCAAAGGTAATCAGGCAAAAGATCATTAACTTATACGGCTTCAGAACACCGAATATATTGGGTTTAACCGGTTTCATGCCTGGCTTTTGTTGATCTTTACTATCTGTCATTCCAATTAAATCTGTTTCAAAATTTGAACGCGCAAAGGACGGAATAAAATTTCATCCTTACAAAATGAAACGTTCCAAAGGCTCTTACGTGTTGTCACACGTAGAAACAAACCCCACACAGGGATGTTCATCATCACACCAAATTTATTTATTGTTTTGTACGGATATGCCCGGCGAATTTCGCTTCTCCCTGGGTCATGCGGTTTCTAACCGCGGAAATACTATAAGGGATCAAAAAAATTGATTTTCAGATAAATGCACTTAAATTATTTTAATCATCCTTCATTTAGGTGTTGAAATAGCCTCAACTAACATTTCGTTTCCCGCTTTATCGTAATAAGTACAGGTCATCTTTGACATATCAACTACCCATTTTTCAATACCAGACCAGGCACAGTCGAGGCAAAATGTCTGATAGTTTGTTTTACCTTGCTGATGATCTTTCAGGTCCTCCTGAAACTGGTCCTTGTCACTTTCATCCGCCAATTTTATAACGGTATATGTTGCTTCTGACTGAATTTCAACCCTGTCCTTTCCTAAATACACGGTATGTCCGTCGGCAACAAAAGTTTCAAAACCTGTTACTCCAAGCTTAATTAAATCTTGAATGTAATTGGGAAAATCGGCTCCGCTCTTAACTTTAGTATGCGCTTCATTGATTTGATCAATTGTAAACATCGTCTTAAGATTTTAATTTCAATAAAGATCTTCATTTTTAGTCCTAATAGGATGAAACTTCACGCGGACTTCACCGATCATTTCACCCCAATACAAAATAGATGTTTGGCACCCTTCAAATAAATCCGTCCGTTACTGATGGCCGGTGATGCGAACATCATTTCACCGATGGCATTTTTCGCAATGGCTTCGTAGGTCGGACCAGGTTTGATAACCGTGATAACACCTTCGTCATTGGGCATATAAACCAATCCGTTGACCAGAACTGCCGAAGAGTATTGTTTACCAAGGTTTTCTTTCCAGAGAATATTACCGGTTGCGGCTTCGATACAATGAACCAATCCGCTTGTCATGGTGGAAATCAGGTAATCACCAACAGTAACAGGCGAGGGAACGTAGTAGGCTCCGTTTGTAGATCGCCAGGCAATATGCGTGTTCGAAACATCTCCTTTTCCGTCGGGTTTGATGGCCAGTAAATGACGCTGTGGCCATGCACTGCTGATCAGTACCAATCCCGTCTTTTCATTGTAAACCGGCGTGGAACAGAAGTCCTCAGAAGGTCCGGTTATAAACCAGTAACGCGATCCATCTTCAGGATTGTAGGAGCTCACCTCCTGATTACCGCAATAGATCATCTGCGTACGGCCAGCCATTTCCCTGAATAGAGGGGTACTAAAACTATGTGCGGGTTTGTCGAGTTTGTTTTTCCAGATAGTGCGACCATCCTTCGTGCTTAATGCAGCGATAAAAGCATCACCTTTACTATCTGCGTTAATAATCACCTTGTCTTTATAAATGACGGGCGAACAGCTGTAACCGTGAGGACTTGAAAAGGTGCCGGGCCGTTGCATCCAGATCTGTTTGCCGTTAAAGTCGTATGCAGCAACCACCACCGATTCACCATCAAGAAACGACACATAAATAGTGGTCCCGTCAGTAGCAGGCGTACCTGATGCAAAGCTGTTATCATTGTGTTTATTCTCCAGCTTCGTTTTGAGTACGGTTACCTGCCATAACAAATTGCCGTTTTTTGTATCATAGCAAAGCAGCAGTTTTTCCTGTGTTTCAGGTTTCGCTGTTACAGTGAAAAGCTTGTCACCCCAAACAATCGGTGAAGCATGACCAACACCTGTAATCGGAACCTTCCACAATACGTTCATTGTTGAATTCCACTTTACAGGAAGATTGGTTTCAGAACTGGTTCCATCACCTTTGGGACCACGCCAGTTGGGCCAATTTTCAGCCTGCAAGTTTGTAACGGAAGTTAAAATCAATATTACAATAATCACTTTTAAAGGTCTGAAATTCAACATTAGTTTGCTTTAAAAAAAGTTAAAAATAATATTCATAACATTATTGAGCTTAATTTATTTAATCTGTTTGGCAGTACAAAATCTCTGATTGAATTGACAACTTCGATCATACAAAACTCTCTTACTTATTTTTTTCAACCGCAATATCTAAGTAATGTGATTACTCAGATAAACACAGATTGAAAACTCAAAACACTTTCCTCCTCGTTGCAAACGAGGAGGAAAGTGAAGTATTTCCTTTTAGTTTCAGAAAATTATTTCCTTTTCTTTTGTTTTGCCGCTTGGTCACCACCTTTTGCAGCATCAAGGCGGGTCTGTGCAGCTTCTAATGTAGCCTGTGCTCTTTTTACAGCATCGCGCGAAGTTTTCTGGTTCGCTTTGCCCCTTTCTTTATTGCTTTCGCCCGTTGAAATTTTCTTTACTGCTTCTCGTTGCTTTGCAGTCAGTTCCTTTAGGTCGGCTCTATATTTGACATCAACATTTTTGCGTTCCTTACGGGCTTCAGCGACTTCATTTTTATCTTTCGACTTCATCTGTTTATCCAATGCTTTAATCTTTGCATTGTATTCCTTTTCCCTGGAATTAATTTCAGCATCTGTTTGCTTTTTGCCATCCTTCCCTTGTTTTAATAATTCAGGAGCTGTATTTAGCAATGAATCGGCCGAAGCTGCCCTTTTCTCTGCACGTTCCAGTCCGACTTTTGCAGTTCCAACAACAGTTTCCAATCGTTTCAATTCAGCCTGCTTTTTACTCTCTGCACTTTGAGGTTGCGTTTGAGCGAAAGAGGGGCTGATACTGCAAACTGCTATCATCAGCATAAGAACAACCTTTATTTTATTCATTTTAAACACATTGCATTTCTGCACATTCTGACCTGTTTTCATAGCTTCTGGTATTAATAAATATTTAATCATAAGTTTCAATTCAAAGCAAAGTTATGATTTATACAGATATGATCAAAGGAGTTCTGATAGTATTTCTTGTTACTGATCAAAATGCCAAAAAGAAACCAAAAGACTAAGATTTCACAAAACATTCTGATACGACTCAATAGCTTCGGCATGCGCAAGTGGATTTAAAAGTGCCGGAAAATCCCGCGTTTCGTTTAGTTCTGAATCTATGCCTGAAAGACGACAACAAACTAATTGCATCTTACTATCAGGTACATTTAAAACGTATAATTGGAGTCATAATTCATGGTATAATCATGTAGTCTGTCAACCTCACTTTTGAGGTACTCATTTATTGCCTTGAATAGAATTAAATTTCTGTTCCAATCTGTTGATTGCCACCTTCTCAATCGAATCGGTTTGTCCATAAAGGTTTGACCCAATAATAATCAATAAAAGAATGAATAAATTTCTCATAGTAAAAGGTTTTGAAACAAGTATGATTATGTTGATTTATAAATTATAGGGATTAAAGAGATTAAAAAATAAAATCAGTAGGCTAAATGTAAGTCTTTGAAGCTACTAATTGTATTTTGGTTTTCAATACCGGCATGTTCCGATTCACGATCATATAAAATAGCATCAATTCCAATATCGTTTGCAGCCTTTATTTCGGAGTTCAGGTCGTCTCCCACAACTAACACCTCATGAACTTTAAGGCGGTAATCAATCAATAATTTTTGAAAGATATCTTTCTTTGTCAGTTTTGATTGAATCGGGTCAATGATAAAAATTTCCAAAAAATCATTTTCAATATTCAATTGAAGAATTTTGCTGTTTTGAAGTTTGGTAAAGCCCGTCGTGACCAGAAATTTTATGCAGGGAAGTTGACGCACATATTTGTAATCTTCGAATGGCTCCATATGTTCGTCATATGTCAGGTTCAAAAATAGCTTTAAACATTCGGATTTCAGGTTTTCACTAAAAGAGAAATCATCAGCAACAAATTGAAAGGGTCGTCGCATAATTTCACCCTTAATTTCGTCAAAATCTCCTGTATATTCTCCATTTTTAACAATAAGCTGAAACAGCGATTTAAAAAGTTTGTCTCCAATTGAACTGACAGGATATATAGTATTGTCAAGGTCGAAGTATCAGTGTTACTAAAACTACGTCTGTTTCTGACGCACAGGATATATAGTATTGTCAAGGTCGAAGATGATTGCCCGCTTAGGGATCGGATGTTTGAATTTAATATTATCTATCATATTTATTCTTTTTGTCCGCAAGAACATGGCGAAAAAGTGTAACTATTGTAAGTTTTGAGACGTGTTGCCTTTTCAACATATTGGTCGTTTACTGTCGACTTGATCAGCCGCCCTGCAATAAAATCTACTGTCAGAATATTTGTCTGGTTTTCGTTTGTAGCATCATCATCTATTTCGACCACAAAATATTTGGTGCCTGATTTATAAAAATCGGCCAGTTCCTCTTTTAATTTGTTAGTTGAGAAAACCAATTTATTTTTCGAGAGATCGAAAATTGTAACACCGGAAGTATCGGAATCATGAATACTGAAAAGGTATTTTAAATCATCAGAGACAGCATACCCCCCACCCGGATATTTCTGAATTTTACCAGTATTATCAATGATTATTAATTGTCCGGCATTATCACCGAATTTTGATAAGATGATATAATCTTTGGAGGGCTGTCCTTCGGAATAAAGTCCTGAACATCCTTCTGCGGCATCGCATTCCGGAAAAAATATCTTATCAATAACCGAATTGCCACTTTTCACCGTTAACCAAATCCGGCAATAGGCTGAATTTTCAGAAGGTTGTTCAGCTTTTAGCTTTACCTGAACCAATTCAATCTTGAAAGTTTTAAGTGAAAAAGTATCAATTTTGACTGAATATTTTGTCACAGGATAATAAGTGGGGTTGTAAAATGATAGTGTATCAACCTGTGCAAAGGAGATTACCGGAATAAGTAATAGCAGAAATAGAATTGCGTTTTTCATTGTTGTTAACAATTTCATTTTATTAATGCCGAAAATACTAAATTTAATTATTTATCAGTTGTAAACGCAGATCGATTTTAAGAATTCCTGAACAAGATCCTGAGAAAACTGTTTGATAACAGGTATAGATCGAAATGAATTCACCTGTTTTTTGGAAGTAAAAATTAACTTTGCAGACTTCGTTAAATTAAAAGATGGGACAACAGAACAAATATACGATTCCTGAGATGCTCAGGAACAGCTACACAAAGTTCAGCGATAGTCAGTCGCTTGTATTTGTCGGAGAGTTAAACCGCACATATGCACAGCTTGAGAATGAAATAAACCAAGTTGTTATTCAACTCATTAAAGTTGGGGTATCGAAAGGAGATAAAGTTGTAATTCTGAGTACTAATATGCCTAATTGGGGCATTGCCTACTTTGCAATAACTACAATTGGGGCTATTGCCGTACCTATTCTTCCCGATTTTTCGGTTACTGAGATTACCAATATTATTGAACATTCCGAGTCGAAAGTGTTATTTGTTTCTGAAAATCTTTTAACAAAGATTGAACAATTCAAAGCTGATCCATTAAAAACGATCATCAGAATTGAAACATTTGAAAAGATTTCAGGTCAGGAAGTTTCCAATGCAGAGATTTCACCCGAAAGTCTGAATTCATTCATAGTTGAAGAAGATGATCTGGCTTCGATTATTTACACTTCAGGAACTACTGGAAAATCGAAAGGGGTTATGCTTACCCATAAGAACCTTATTTGGGATGCAGATCATGGCGGATTAATCCACAAGATGTCAGTTACTGACAGATTCTTATCGCTGTTACCTCTTTCTCACACTTACGAAAATACACTTGCACTTATTCTGCCTGTCATGTGTGGCTCTTCGGTGCATTATCTCAAAAAACTTCCGACTCCCGCGGTTTTGATTCCTGCTTTGCAAACAGTAAAACCAACAATTATCTTTACGGTTCCACTAATCATCGAGAAGATTTATAAAAAGCAAATCAGACCGAAATTCAGAAGTAATATATTCATCAAATCATTATATGGCATTGCCCCATTCAGATTGTTTTTTAATCGGATTGCAGGTAAAAAGCTGATGAAAACGTTTGGTGGAGAGTTGCTCTTTTTTGGAATAGGTGGCGCCAAACTTGACGGGAAAGTAGAGCAGTTTCTGTTTGAAGCGAAATTTCCATACTCTATTGGCTATGGACTTACAGAAACTGCACCGCTTATTGCGGGTGCAGATACCGGACTTCAACGATTACATACCATAGGTCCGGAAATGCCTGGCGTTAAATTAAAGATTAATCAACCCGACCCCAAAACAGGACAAGGCGAAATATGGGCAAAAGGACCTAATGTGATGAAAGGATATTTCAAAGAACCGGAATTAACCAAAGAAGTCCTTACCGAAGATGGATGGTTTAAAACCGAAGATCTCGGCTTAATTGATGATAAGGGATACCTGGCATTTAAAGGGCGCTTGAAAAATATTATTGTGAGTGCTTCGGGAGAAAACATTTTCCCTGAGGAAATCGAATCGGTAATTAATGACTTTAAAAATGTTGTTGAATCACTGGTTGTTGAACGAAAAGGGAAGCTTGTCGCGCTTGTGCTACTCAATATGGAAGAGCTGGAAATCCAATATCAGGCCATTCGTGATCAGGCGGAATTATTCAATCAGAAACTGGATGAGTTAATTGCTGAACTTCAATTGTATGTCAACTCCCGCGTCAATAAATTTTCGCAGATTCAGCTTATACTTGTTCAGCCGAAACCATTTGAAAGAACACCGACGCAGAAAATTAAGCGGTTTCTTTATTCCTAAAGCAGAGTTAGAAATCAACTTTAATTTTCAAAATGCATTTATTCTATACGCCGGATATTCAAAGCGATACTTACAAATTAAGTGAAGAAGAATCCAAACACTGTGTCAGGGTACTAAGACTGACTGAAGGTGAAAAACTCTTTTTGGTTGATGGGAAAGGTTTGTTTTGCGAAGCCGTGATTATCAGCGCTCATCCGAAAGCCTGTATATTGCAGGTTGTTGACAAGAAATACAATTATGGGCAAAGGGATTACAAGTTAACTATTGCCGTATCGCCCACCAAGAATATCGATCGGTATGAATGGTTTCTCGAAAAAGCAACCGAAATTGGAATTGATGTGGTTATTCCGCTGATCAGCCGTTATTCCGAAAGGAAAGAGATTAAACCAGAGCGGTTGGAGAAGGTGATGGTTTCAGCCATCAAACAATCTATTAAAGCATTTCTGCCTGTTTTAAACCCGTTGCAGACTTTCAAAGAAACTATCAAAAGACCATTCACGGGACTTCGTTTTATTGCTCATTGCAACGAAGGTGAGAAGGTACTGTTACGCGAAGTTGTGGTGAAAGGAAAAGATGTTTTGATTCTGATTGGTCCTGAAGGTGATTTTTCGAACGAGGAGGTTGAATCAGCTATGAAAGAAGGATTTATTCCCATATCACTCGGTGATTCACGATTAAGAACAGAAACAGCGGCTTTGGTAGCTTGCCATACAGTCAATCTGATCAATCAATAACAAAAAAACCCCGGCAAGCCGAGGTCTTCTTTATTATATATTGTCGAAATTATTTTGCTTTTTCGAGTTGTAATGTCTTTGTTGGAGCATCGCAAACGGTGGAAGGTCCCCAGTACTGAATTGGTCCGGGATATACAAATGAAGTATTAATTGCCCACTCTTCGCGTTTTTCTGCAAAAGCTTTGAACGGAGCTCCATCGAGCTGAACAAGTGCTTTTTGGATAACAGGTTTCATTTCGCCATTACGACGTTCCATGTTCAACATCATCGTAATTGGCACGCCACCTGGAATCCACTCAGCAGCAGCAGCTGTGGTATTGCGAACCGAAGCAAGATAGCCGGTTTTTCCACTTCCTATTAACAGAGAGGCAATAAAGCCCAACGAATAACAATAATCGGCATCAAAATTTGATGGTGCAGCACAACGTCCTTCATAACCAAAGAAGTGGTTTTGTGAAGAAAATTTCACCTTGATTCCACTCTTGATCAATTCGGTCAAACGTTTCTCAACCATCTCAATTAGCAGACGTTCAGTTTCAATACGCGAAACCTGAACATTTCCGTGAGGATCGCGGTCAAGCGTTAACTGACGGGCGATACGTGTTGGAAGTGAAGCATAAACCTTGGAAGATTCGTAGGTAAGATTTGCAATTACAAAATCCCTCTTTTCTGTATTTGTAGCCAGTGTCTGAAAGATCTCAGCCGTTTCACCTTCAGAAAGTAATTCATTCAATTCAGCGATCAACACTTTAATCTCAGGAATAAACTCAACCAGACCTTCAGGAATAAGGGCAACCCCAAATGTTTCGCCATTCTGTGCTCTTTCAGTAACGATATCTGCTATCTCATTTACGATTTGTTCTAGGGTTTGCTCCTTTGCAGCAACCTCTTCCGATATGATACAAACATTAGGTCTGGTTTGAAGCGCACATTCCAAACCAATGTGTGAAGCAGAACGTCCCATCAGTTTAATAAAATGCCAGTATTTCTTAGCCGAAGTAGCATCACGCATAATGTTGCCTATCAACTCTGAATAAGTTTTACATGCAGTATCGAAACCAAAAGAGGCTTCAATCATTTCATTTTTCAAGTCTCCATCAATTGTCTTTGGACAGCCAATAACCTGTATTCCTGTGTTTTTTTGCAGATAATATTCAGCCAGAACGCAGGCATTTGTATTCGAATCATCTCCACCAATTATAACAATTGCTTTAATTTCTAATTGATTGCAAATCTCAACACCTTTATCAAATTGCGATGGTTCTTCTAATTTAGTACGTCCCGATCCAATAATATCAAAACCACCGGTATTCCGGTATTTGTCGACTATTTCAGAAGTCAGTTCGAGATATTGGTGATCGACAAGACCAGCTGGTCCACCAAGAAATCCAAATAATTTGTTGGAAGGATTTAGTTTCTTTAAACCATCAAATAATCCTGCAATAACATTGTGCCCGCCGGGTGCCTGACCTCCTGACAAAATAACGCCAACATTAAGCTCCGGAACATTAACTTCCTTATCGCCCTTTTCAAACGTGATAATCGGCATCCCGTAGGTACCAGGAAAAAGTTTCTTAATCTCCTTCTGGTCAGCTATAGAATCTGTTTTACCGCCTTCTACAAACTTTACCGATCCGGCAAGAGCCTTAGGCATCTTCGGAGAATACTTTGCACGTTCAATTTGAAATATACTTTCAATCATCGCTATGAGATTATGATTCAACACTGTAATAGTAAAAAATTCAAAAACGTCGTAAAGTTAGTTAAATTAAACATTCCGGTAAAATAGAGCAATTCAGTTAATACAAATTTAAAGTAAACTTAATATCAAAAAATGGATGAAACAGAGAGAAGCTAAAAACTGAATTTAGAAAAAGGAATCTATTCAGGTGTTCCTTCGTCAGTATTCTGTTCTATACTTTTCTTCTTCGAAGGAAGTCTTCCGGCCTTTTTTAATGCCTGCGACAGTAAAAATTCAATTTGTCCATTCATACTGCGAAACTCATCCGCAGCCCACCGCTCTAAAGCGTTGGAGACCTCGGGATCGATTCGCAATACAAATGATTTTTTTGTTGCCATGCTATTTTTAATAAATTGAACCCGCATTTATCACCGGACGTGCAGATTCGTCAGCGCATAAAACCACCAACAGATTACTAACCATCGAAGCTTTTTTCTCATCATCCAGTTCAATAATTTGCTTGTCTTTCAGCTCATCCAACGCGAGTTTTACCATCCCAACAGCGCCTTCTACAATTCTTTGACGGGCTGCAACAATAGCGGTAGCCTGTTGGCGACGCAACATGGCACCAGCGATCTCGGGAGAATACGAAAGATTGGAAATTCGCGCTTCAATCACTTCAATCCCAACAAGCAAAAGTCGTTCGCCGATTTCAGAGGCAAGTGAGCGGTTGATCTCGTCGATCCCTGAGCGCAGGCAGATGACTTCTGCCCCATCCTGATCCAGTTCAATATTGTCATAAGGATAAGTATGTGCAATCTTACGCAATGCTGATTCCGTCTGAATCTTAATAAATTTCTGGTAAGATTCTTCCGATTTCGTTTTCTTAATGCCCGTTTTAGGATCAACTTCTTCAAGCGTTTCGATATCAAAAACCGCTTTGTAAGTGTCGATCACCTTCCATACCACAATGGCGCTGATCAATATCGGGTTACCCTGCTGATCATTCACCTTGATGACATCCGACTCAAGGTTACGAACACGCAGCGAAACTTTCTTTTTGCTGTAAAACGGATTCAGCCAGAAAAATCCGTTCGTCTTCACTGTTCCCTGGTATTTTCCGAAAAAAACCAGTACGCTCGTTTGGTTTGGCTGCACGATAAACAATCCGGTCATCCAGAAAATCCCGAAAAGAGATAAGAAAATACTTGTTGGGATAAACCACACTTCGCGATAAAAAATTAAGCCCAGCGGGGCAAACAACAATACCAATCCGACAAACAAATGTAAGAATCCGTTAGTCGCTACAATATTGATCATTCGCGTGGAAACTATTTGTAAATTTGGGGCGATTGTAAAATCAAAACAATTTACTGCTTAATATGGCTGAAAATATTAAAAATCAATATATTGAAATTAAGGGTGCAAGGGTTCACAACCTAAAAAACATCGACCTTCAGATTCCCCGTAATAAAATGGTGGTGATCACGGGGCTTTCAGGTTCAGGAAAATCATCGCTTGCATTCGACACATTATATGCCGAAGGTCAGCGCCGCTATGTGGAAAGCCTTTCATCTTACGCGCGGCAGTTTTTGGGAAGGATGGACAAACCTGATGTCGATTATATCAAAGGGATTCCTCCTGCAATCGCGATCGAACAAAAAGTAAATACACGGAATCCACGATCTACGGTAGGTACCTCAACCGAAATTTACGATTACATCAAATTGCTTTACGCCCGCATTGGCCGGACCTATTCACCAGTTTCGGGTCAGGAGGTGGTAAGACATACGGTTACAGATGTGGTAAACGCCATTTTTGCTTTTCCGGAGGGTACCAAAATACTTCTGCTGTCGCCGTTTCATGTCAATAAGGAACGAACAGTGGCTCACGCAGCCGATCTGCTTCAACAACAAGGATTTACACGTCTTGAGATTGATGGAGAAGTGATCCGGATTGCGGATATCAATACTGACCTTCCACGTGCTAAAAAGGTAAAGGAGATCAATATTGTGATTGACAGGTTCGCCGTTAAGTATGATGACGAAGATTTATTAAGTCGGGCCGCCGATTCGATTCAGACAGCATTTTACGAAGGAAAAGGTGATTGTATTGTACGGATTGTCAATGATGAAGAGACGTTGCTTCAACGATATTCAAATCGTTTTGAAGCTGACGGAATTACTTTCGAAGAGCCTTCACTTCATATGTTTAGTTTCAATAACCCGATTGGCGCCTGCCCGGTTTGTGAAGGATACGGCAAAACAATCGGAATTGATGAAGACCTTGTGATTCCAAATAAATCGTTGTCTATTTACAATGAGGCAATTGTTTGCTGGAAAGGTGAAAAGATGGGCGAATGGAAAGATCAGCTTGTGATGAATTCCGACAAATTCAATTTTCCGATCCATAAGCCATTTTTCGATCTTTCGCCCGAACAAAAACGATTACTGTGGACGGGTAATCAATATTTTGAAGGATTGAACAGTTTCTTTAAAAGTATTGAAGAACAATCATATAAAATTCAATACCGTGTGATGCTTTCGCGTTACCGTGGCAAAACAGTTTGCCCTGAATGTGGAGGAACAAGATTGAAGAAAGAGGCTTCGTATGTAAAAATAGGTGGTAAAGCAGTTTCTGAACTTGTCAATCAACCTATTGATCAATTGGCGCCTTTTTTTCATGGTCTTCATTTGACCGATCATGACAGGGTCGTTTCCGATCGGTTACTGATCGAGATCAACAATCGGATGGAGTTTCTTTGTGATGTCGGACTGGGATACCTCACATTGAACAGGCTTTCATCTTCCCTGTCGGGTGGAGAATCGCAACGAATCAACTTAGCAACTTCACTTGGAAGCAGTCTTGTCGGTTCCATGTATATTCTCGACGAACCTTCAATTGGACTTCACTCAAGAGATACCGCGCGACTGATTAAAGTTCTCCGAAAATTGCAACATTTGGGTAACAGCGTTATTATTGTCGAACACGACGAGGAGATTATCCGCGATGCAGATATGATCATCGATATCGGTCCGCTTGCCGGCCGTAATGGTGGAGAAGTTGTTTTCCAGGGAACACATCAGGAACTTGCATCAAATAATATAAGCCTTACCGCCAGGTACATCAATGGTACCGAGAAGATTGATCTTCCTTTGGTCAGGCGAAAATGGAATAACTTCATCGAGATTACGGGTGCCCGCGAAAATAACCTGAAAGGAATTGATGTAAAGTTTCCGCTAAACACACTTACCGTCATAACGGGTGTCAGCGGTTCCGGAAAATCGTCATTGATCCGGAAAATTCTCTTCCCTGCACTTACCAAACATCTTGGAGGTTATGGTGAAAAAACAGGCGATCATACGAGATTGCAAGGTGATCTTTCATTGATAACTGCCGTTGAATTTGTCGATCAGAATCCGATCGGAAAATCATCGCGTTCAAATCCAGTGACCTATCTGAAAACCTATGACGATATCCGAAAACTGTATGCCGATCAGCAGGCGTCAAAGATTAATGGCTTTACCGCTTCCCATTTTTCGTTTAATATTGATGGAGGGAGGTGTGAAGAGTGCCAGGGTGAAGGTGAAATAAAAGTGGAAATGCAATTTATGGCCGACATCCACCTGACTTGTGAAAGTTGTCACGGCAAACGATTTAAGGCCGATGTACTGGATGTGAAATTCAAAGAGAAAAGTATTTACGATATCCTCGAAATGACCGTTGATGAGGCTATTGTTTTCTTCTCGGAAAAAGATAAAAGTGAAGGTAAAAAGATTGCCAAAAAGTTGATGCCACTGCAGGATGTAGGTCTTGGCTATGTGAAACTCGGACAATCATCGAGCACACTTTCAGGAGGTGAAAGTCAGCGTATTAAACTGGCATCCTTCCTTGCCAAGGAGAAAGACTCCCCCACCCTTTTCATTTTTGATGAACCTACAACTGGTCTTCATTTTCATGATATCCGGAAGCTGCTCGATGCCATCAATGCACTTATATCAAGGGGACACACTGTTATAATTATCGAACACAATACGGAAGTAATTAAAGTGGCCGACTGGATCATCGATTTAGGTCCAGAAGGTGGTGAAACAGGCGGTTACAAGGTATTTGAAGGAACTCCTGAAGATATTGTGAAATGCGAAGAATCATACACCGGTAAATACCTGGTCAATAAGTTAGGCTAAAATTTAGCTGTCAAGTACCAGTAATGACTGGTTGAGTGTTCTTAATTTGAGC
>JAAFHB010000096.1:0-19366 GCA_010906965.1 Mariniphaga sp.
GCTACGCCTCTAAGGCTACATTCTTACGAAAATAGGTGCAATTTTTAATTTCGTTCTCATGAAAAACACGACATTATATCTTGACCATTACTTATGGTGAATTAAGTAGCAGCAAACTTCGTGTTTATTTTTTTAAAGCGAGGCCCAGATTCGTGCAAGTGAAAAACCCGGAGCATTAATATTCAGGTCGAGGAAATAACCAAATGGTGTTTGTTCCGTTGTAATATCTTTAGCATCTTCTAAGGTCTTTGTATTCGGGAGATAGGAAAACGCTGTGCAATAGATGACAAGTACCTTCATTTAAATCCGTTTAATTATTTTACGCAAATTAGTCAAATTGCTGAAATATTGTCAAATAAAGCAAATATTTGAAGGGAAAAATTATCTTTGCTTGAAAATTGAAAAATTAATGATTCTACGATACCTCTCCATTTTAGTGCTGTTGACAGGATTGGCATTAAACAGTTCTGCTCAATTGTCGTATGGCGGAATTCCGGCATCTTTTAACCAGTTAAAAAAGGCAGCAAATGCAGTTCCGGTCATTGATATGGAACCGGTCGATAATGATCAGCTTTTGATAGCCGAAAAAGCAGATTTGGAAAATCTGAAATCATTCTTTTTTGCAAAAAGTTTCAAAGTTGATATCTCCCCAAAATCTTTCGGAATTTGGGATGTGAAGGGTGATATGAAGATCTGGCGGCTTGGCATACGTTCGAAAGGAGCCTGGTCTCTCAACCTGATTTTCGATAAAATGATTATTCCGCAGGATGCTTCCTTGTTTATCTATTCGAAAGATCAAAAAAAGGTTTTAGGGGCTTTTACTTCCGCCAATGAGCAATCATCCGGTTATTTTTCAACTTTTCCGATTTCGGGTGACGAAATTGTGATCGAATACAACGAACCGATTAAGCCGATCTATCCGGGTGAGTTACATCTTTCGTCGGTAAATCACGATTATAAGAATATTCTCGGTTCGAGGCCTCTTGGTGAAGCCGGACCTTGTAATATGGATGTTTATTGTCCGGATGCTATTCCATACGCTAAAGAAAAACAGTCTGTTGTGAGTATGATTGTAGCCGGAATAGAACTTTGCACCGGAACATTGGTGAATAATACAAGTCAGAATAAAACACCTTATCTTATAACAGCAGGGCATTGTATCGGAAATGCGACTGAAGCTCAGCAAACTATTTTTTGTTTTAATTACGAAAGTCCGACATGTGCGAATGGCGAAAGTAGTATGAATGGATATGCTGATCAGACCCTTTCAGGTGCTATTCTGAAAGCCCGTTCCGACTCACTCGACTTTGCGCTTGTTCAGCTTGAAACAGCTCCGCCAGCCGAATATCGTCCTTACTATGCAGGATGGAATAGGGCAATGGTAATTCCTTTATCAACTGTTGCTATCCATCACCCACTTGGGGATGTAAAAAAAGTGAGTAAGGATAATGACCCTCCAACGATTGGAAATTATAACAGCAGTTTTACCAGCAATAGTTTTTGGATCATCGGGAAATGGGAAATCGGAACAACTCAACAGGGTTCATCTGGTTGCCCCTTGTTTAATCAGGATAAATTATTGATCGGATCATTAACAGGAGGTACCGCTACTTGTGATATCCCTACCAATGATTTGTTTGCCATGTTCAATAAACAATGGGATTTTTATAAAACCAGCAGCAGACAATTAAAGATATGGCTTGATCCGGCCGGAACCGGAGCTTTGGAAGTTCCGGGGCTGAATCCTTTTGATAACAGCACCGCGTGTGCACAATTCACGAATGCTGAAGTTGGTGAAAAGTTTATCGTGCAAAATGTGTCCAACCGTTCAGGTGGATATAAGTCAGGTCACAATATATTGCGTTTAAATGGTTATGCCGAGCGGTTTGGAAAGACCGAGCAAACACTTCTCTCTTCTGTTTCAATAGGTGTGGCAAAGCTTACTTCCGGTGTTTCAAATGCGAAAAGTATGATCACGCTAAAGGTTTACCAGGAAGACATCCAAAGTGGTCTTCCCGGAAATGAACTGATTTCGATGGATCTGCCCTTTAGTTTGCTAAGCGACCAAAAGATGAATCACATCGACCTGTTAAACCCAATTGTCATTCACAAAAACTTTTTTATCGGATTTGATATTAACTATTCGAATGCAGCCGATACGTTTGCGGTTTATCATACACCCGATCGTCTTCAGTTTAATAAAAACGATGCTTTTGCCAGATCGGGTGTTAGTTGGAAACCCTTTTATTGGATTCCGGAACTCGGAATATCGACTTCCCTGCTGATTAATGCCAATGGGTGTCAGAATACATTGGCGATTGGCGACGATACGACGATTGTTGAAGAACAAAAATTTGAGGTTTTATATCCACAATCGATTGTCACCAATTATATCCTTCTCCGGAATAAAGGGACTGAGGAGTATGGTGTCATCAATCTATACGATATTCTTGGTCATAAATTATTTAGTGAGGAACGGATGCTTTCTTCCACGCCAAGAGCCGTTTCGTTGGGACAATATCGCTCCGGCGTCTATTTTCTGACGATCGAAACTGTCAGTGCCCGGCAGGTGATCAAAATCAAGGTAAATAATTCCAATTAATTAATCTTGTTAAACTAACTTTGGGCAAATTTTTAGTTCAAGATCAAAACGAATGGGTGAAAAAAAATCCGTATTTTCAATAGGTAAGGTTTTTGCGGCTGGCTACAGGCGGCAGGCAACTCTACCAACTATAAAAAAATCCAGGGCCATATTCGCTTTCTTTTATATCCCATTTTTGATATGGGGCGTGGTTTGTTGTGCTCCCGGTAAGAAAAAATCATCTGCTCTTTCAGATTCAGGTCATAATCTGTCAGTGACTTATGCGAAGGGATTTACGATTGTCGATCAGGGGAAATACCGGAAGGTTACGGTTTTGGATCCATGGCAGCAATCGACGGGGATTCGTTTCGAGTATTATCTTGTCGATCGTGATAAGGATATTCCTGCGGAACTGGAAGGGAAGGAAGTGATCAGAACGCCGGTTAAAAGTGTCATTTGTCTTTCAACCTCACACATCGGTTTTTTGAGTGCACTCAATGAAATTCCATCTTTGAAAGCACTTTCGGGTGCTGGATTTGTGTCTGACCCGGAAGTACTTAAAGCCGTTGCTTCCAAAACGGTATTTGATGTCGGTTACGATCAGGGGATCAATTATGAACTGATTCTTAGTCTGAAACCTGACCTAATAATGGCTTATGGCGTTGGAGGTGAGGTAACCGGATTTATAAATAAACTTCGTGACCTGGGATTGAATGTAATTTTAAACGGCGAATACCTCGAAAAAAATTCGCTTGCCAAAGCTGAATGGATCAAATTTGTGGGGGCGTTCTACAATAAAGACCAGGAAGCAGCCGAATATTTTTCAACAATCGAAAAAAAATACAACGAAATTAAGCAAAAGGTCGCTTTGGTTAAAAATCGTCCTGTTGTTTTGACTGGTTTGCCTTATAAAGATGCCTGGTGGATAGCCGGTGGTCATTCTAACCTTGCAGCCATGATCAGTGATGCCGGCGGAGAATTCTTGTGGCACGAAAATACTTCACGTGAAGCTTTTGTCGTCTCACTCGAAGAAGTAGTCATCCGGTCTGCGAAAGCCGATTTCTGGATCAATTGCGGTACAGTCAATACACTTAACGAACTTCTGGCAACTGACAGCCGTTTTACTGCATTCCCTCAGGTGCGAAAAAAGGCTATATTTAACAACAATTTGCAGATGAGCCCTGGTGGCGGAAACGATTACTGGGAACGTGGCGTTGTGCGACCTGATTTGATTTTGTCGGATCTGGTGAAAATATTTCATCCCGAATGTGATAGTGGAAAAGTCTTTAATTTCTATAAAAAATTAGAATAGTGGTGGCAGAAGCATCTATAAATAAGAACAATGGTAGCAGGGCTTTTCGGATATTGCTCCTTTTATCGTTTCTTGTGCCACTATTTTTTCTTGCTGATCTGTTGGTGGGATCGTACTATATTTCGGTCCCCGAAATTCTGAAAGCCATCCTTCGGTCCGAAAATGCGGATGCACAAATTGTATTAATCATTAATCAGTTTCGAATTCCAAAAGCATTTACGGCAATTTTGGCAGGCGCGGCCTTGTCGGTGGCCGGATTACAAATGCAGACCGTTTTTCGGAATCCTTTGGCAGGACCTTATATTTTAGGGGTGAGTTCAGGAGCTAGTTTAGGTGTTGCTTTACTTGTACTTGGAACAGGCGGATTGTTGGGTGGCGGTATCGTTTCGGCTGTAAGTTCATGGGGCATTGTTGCCGCGGCATGGATTGGTTCAGGATTGGTTTTGCTTGTAATCGTAATGATCTCTGCCCGCATCAAAGATATCATGACCATTCTGATTTTGGGAATCCTCATCTCAAGCGCTATTTCTTCGGTAGTAAATATCCTGCAATATTTCAGTAACGAATCGACCTTGAAATCATTTGTTGTCTGGACGATGGGAAGTTTAGGGAGTGTTACAAATATCCAGTTATCTGTTTTATTCCCGTCGGTTCTGATTGGAATAATGATTGCCTTTTTCTCCTCAAAATTTCTCGATGCCTTTTTATTGGGCGAAAATTATGCCCGGAGCATGGGGATGAACGTCAGGTTTGCCCGTATGATGGTGTTTCTTTCAACTTGTATTCTTGCCGGAAGTATTACTGCTTTCTGTGGTCCGATCGGGTTTATCGGGATTGCAGTTCCCCACATTGCGAGGATGCTTCTGCAAACGGCAAAGCATAGTCTGCTTGTTCCTGGTACGATTTTAATCGGGGCATTGATGATGCTCGTCAGCGATATTATCTCGCAGCTTCCCGGATCCGAAAGTACATTGCCTGTCAATTCGGTGACTGCCCTGCTTGGAATCCCTATTGTAATCTGGATCATCGTTCGTAACAAAAACAGCGGCATGATATGATCGGGGAAGAGAAAATCATCGCATTAAATAACGCCACGATTGGTTACAAGGCGAAGACCCATTCGGTGAATGTGGTAAAATCGGGTATTTCTGTTCATGCACTCAAAGGCGAACTTGTTGCACTGATTGGTGGTAACGGTGTTGGTAAAAGCACCCTTTTAAGAACAATTGCCGGGTTTCAACCCTCAATGGGAGGAGATGTATTGATCAGGGGAAAACAGGTTAATGCTTACCGCGAAAAGGAGCTGGCTTTGATCATGAGTTTTGTCTCGACCGAGATTATTCGTGTCCCGAATCTTTCTGTTTTTGATCTTGTTTCATTGGGCCGTTATCCACATACCAACTGGTTTGGAAAATTGCTTGACGAAGATCGTGATATTGTGGCAGAGGCGATCAACTCTGTTGGTTTGAAGGGCTATGAAAACCGAATGGTGAATTGTATTTCGGATGGTGAACGACAAAAGGCGATGATTGCCCGTACACTAGCCCAAAATACCGATGTAATTGTGCTGGACGAACCAACAGCCTTTCTCGACTTGTCGAATAAATATGAGATTGTGCATATTCTGCATGAGCTGGCGAACGAAAAAGGGAAAACGATTCTGTTTTCGACCCATGACCTCACGACTGCCATTGCTGAGTCCGATCGTATGTGGGTGATGTTGAATGGTTCCGTTGAACAGGGATCACCCGAAGATTTAATTTTGAATGGTGATTTTGCTTCGCTTTTTCAAAGCGAACACCTCTTTTTCGATCAGGAGAAGGGTGATTTCCGGATCAGGAAACAAACGAAACGGAAGGCTATTGTTCGCGGTCGGGGGCTTGCTGTTGATTGGACAATCAAGGCGCTTGAACGAAACGGATTTGAAATAATTGATTCTGCTAATTCCGGCGATGGTGCAGCATATGTAAAAATTGACGTTACCTATCCTGAATGGACTGTTAAAGAGCAATCGCAAACAACTAAATTTAATTCACTTCTTTCGGTTTGCAGGTATTTAAAGGGGATGTGAAAATATACAGATCGCAGAACCCATTGCAATCAATGCCTGGAGTATCGGGAGAACCATCTTTATAGAACTTACCGATGGAAGAAACGTCAGTTGCCATTGCCCGAATGATATAAAAAAAAACGGAGCAATATCTTAATGACATTGCTCCGTTGATCTAATATATTGGATGTGTCCGTTATTCAAACATATCTTTCACCTTATCGAAAAAACCTTTGTCCTGGTTTCCTTCAGGTGATACAAAATTGGGAGAAACCTGCAATTTTTCGAGGGTTTTACGTTCTTCTGCCGTCAATTTCTGCGGAACCCATGCATGGATCTTTACTAATAAATCACCTTTACCATAACCATTTACATCGGGCAATCCTTTTCCGCGAAGACGAAGAATCTTTTCGGGTTGTGTTCCTGATTCGATTTTCACTTTCACTTTACCGTCAATCGTCGGGATCTCGGTGGTTACACCAAGTGAAATATCAGGGAACGACAGATAGAGATTATAGATCAGATCGTTCTCATCGCGTGTAAGCTCAGGATGTTCTTCTTCTGAAATAAGGATCAGCAGATCGCCTGGAATTCCTCCGCGACGTGCTCCGTTTCCTTTGCCTTCGAGCGAAAGTTGCATCCCTTCGGCTACTCCGGCAGGAATTTTCACTGTAATAACTTCTTCACCCTGAATGATCCCTTCACCGTAGCATGTATCGCATTTGTGAGAGATGATCTTACCGTCGCCACCGCATGTCGGACATGTTGAGGTGGTTTGCATTTGACCAAGGAAAGTATTGCTTAAACGGGTTACTTGTCCTGAACCGCGGCAGGTTGAACAGGTCGTAAAACCTCCGCTTCCTTTTGCGCCACTTCCATGACAGGTTGTACAGGTGACATATTTTTTAACTTTGAGTTTTTTCTCTGCACCATGCGCAATCTCGGTTAAATCGAGACTCACCTTAACGCGTAAGTTCGATCCACGATTGACACGCTGACTTCTTCCGCCGCCGCCAAAACCGCCGCCAAAACCACCGCCTCCGAAGATGTCGCCGAACATCGAGAAGATATCGTCCATTGAACGACCGCCTCCTCCGCCAAATCCACCACCCTGGTTACCTAAACCGGCATGACCATATTGGTCGTATCGCTGTTTTTTCTCAGCACTGCTCAATACCTCGTAAGCTTCTGCTGCCTCTTTAAAATTTTCTTCCGATTGCTTATCACCCGGATTTTTATCAGGATGATACTGCATCGCTTTTTTCCGGTATGCCTTCTTTATTTCGTCGGCGCTTGCACTTTTGCTTACACCTAATACTTCGTAGTAATCTCTTTTAGCCATTTTCAGTTTATTGTGAGGTTAAACCAATCATTAATTATTCGCCCACCACAACTTTGGCAAACCTTATTACTTTATCGTTTAAACAATACCCTTTTTGAATCACATCGACAATTTTTCCTTTCATATCTTCCGATGGAGCCGGAATTTTTGTCAGTGCTTCGTGTAAATCAGTATCGAATGGCTTTCCAGTCGCTTCAATTTCTGTAATCCCATTTTGTTTGATGAATTCTTCGAATTTATTATATATCAATAATATACCTTCTTTTGTAGCTTCAAAATCCATTCCTTTTTCAATTGATTGCATCGCACGCTCGAAATCATCAGCTACCGGCAAAATATCCAACATGACCGATTCGGCTGCCGTTTTTGTCAGTTCCATGCGTTCTCTTAACGTCCGTTTGCGGTAGTTGTCGAATTCTGCTGACAACCGAAGGTATTTATCAGTCATCTCTTTATTGGCACTTTCAAGTTCAGCTACTTTAACTTCCAGCAACTGTTTTTCATCAAGTACAGGTAACTCTTCAATTGGCAATTCCTGCTCTTCTTTTTCGGAAGCGATTGCCTCTACATCTTCTTCAAATATTTGATTGTCAGTATTTAAATCGACAACCTTGTCTTTTTCAACTTTCGTGTTTTCTTTATGATCCTTCTTCTTCATTCGTGAATTCTTATCTTTAAAAAAATTGAATTTCATTGCTGTATAAAGGTTTCCGTATGTTGAGTTCCGCGGACGTTTCACCTTTATTACGCCCTTATTTAATTTATTTATAAAACTTCTATATTAAAGATCAAATATATTGCCAATTATCACTTCATAGACAAATTGGCACAATCCTGGGTGTATTGCTGTCATTTGGTCCAGATTTAATATAAATTGGAGTGATCGCTTATTTCTTCAACGATGCCAGCTTTTCTGCAAGTGCTTCACCCCTAAGGTTGGTAGCCAGAATCACTCCGTTTCCGTCAATCAGAAAACTCGTTGGAATAGATCTTATTTGATAACGACTGATATAATCAGCGGTACTACCGGGTTTGCAGACATGGCTTTCCCAACTTAAATTATCGGCTTGAATAGCTGTTTTCCAGGCATTGACATCCTTATCGAATGACACGCTAAAAACGGTAAATCCTATTCCTCCAGTAAATGTGGCATCTTTAAATTTTTTGTAAGCAGCCACCACAGATGGATTCTCGTTTCTGCAGGGACGACACCACGAAGCCCAGAAATCGATCAATACTATTTTCCCTGCAAGAGATGATAACTTCAATGGTTGACCATTAACCGAGTTTTCGATAATTTCAGGAGCCTTATTCCCAATTTGAATTCCTTCGCGGATGGATTGGCTATTTGCCAGAAATGAAGTCAGAACTAACGATAATACGAATATAACTGTTTTCAAATATTTCATAATTGATAATTTATAAGGATTTTTCACGGGTGATTTTTGCTCCGATGGCATTGAGCCTGAGGTCTATGTTTTCGTAGCCGCGGTCAATCTGTTCAATATGATCGATTGTCGATTTTCCGGTGGCAGATAATGCTGCAATTAATAAGGCGACTCCCGCCCTGATATCAGGTGAACTCATTCTCGTTCCACGCAGATTGTGTTCTTTATCAAGGCCAATCACTGTTGCACGGTGTGGGTCGCAAAGGATGATTTTAGCGCCCATTTCGATCAGACGGTCAACAAAAAATAGCCGGCTTTCGAACATCTTTTGATGAATCAACACACTTCCACGGGCTTGTGTGGCGATGACAAGGAAAATACTCAATAAATCGGGGGTTAATCCGGGCCAGGGTGCATCAGCAACGGTAAGAATTGAACCATCAATAAATGATTCGATTTCGTAATGCTCCTGTGCCGGAATGTGAAGATCGTCTCCCTCACGGATCATATTGATTCCAAATCGCCGGAATGATTCGGGGATGATTCCGAGTTGATCGTATCCGACATTTTTAATAGTAATATCTGAAGCCGTCATGGCCGCAAGACCGATAAAACTTCCAACCTCAATCATATCGGGTAACAACACATGCGAGCAACCTGTAAGCGAAGTAACTCCCTTAATGGTTAAAAGATTGGAGCCTACACCCTGAATGTCGGCGCCCATGGATATCAACATTTTGCACAACTGTTGCAAATAGGGTTCGCAGGCTGCGTTATAGATGGTTGTTGTACCAATGGCAAGTGTGGCGGCCATCACGAGATTGGCAGTTCCTGTCACCGAAGCTTCGTCGAGCAGCATATAACAACCTGTCAGCTGCTTTGCCTCGACATGATAGGATGATTCAAGTACATCATAAGTAAATTTTGCTCCAAGCGCTTCGAAACCGCGAAAATGGGTATCAAGCCTTCTTCTTCCGATTTTATCCCCGCCTGGCTGAGGGATTATGCAGACACCAAATCTTGAAAGTAAAGGACCAATGATCATCAGTGAGCCACGCAAACTTCCTGCCTGCGAAAAGAATAGGGGAGATTTAAGTTGGTCGATGTTGATGGCATCTGATTGAAACGAGAAGATTCCTTTTGCAATCCGCTCGACTTTCGTGCCCAGATTACTCAGAATTTCAATGAGTTTCAATACATCACTGATCTCTGGAATATTTGAAATTGTGATTTTCTGTGAAGTTAGCAAAGTCGCACAAATCACCTGCAATGCCTCATTTTTAGCGCCTTGCGGTGATAATTCTCCATGGAGGCGGTTTCCACCTTCAATAATAAACCTTGCCATTTCTACTTCTTAATGCCTATTTACGTTTGCGCGATTGATTCGACATGTTCGATTGATTCGAAGACATAGTGGTGATTCTACCTTTTTTGGGCTGAGGTTTGAAAAGATCGTTGACCTCCTGAAGGTGCATATCCGGTTTCGGAATGAGTTTTCCGCGCGAAAGATCAACCATATCTTTCAAAATTTTCGAATCTTCAACTGCATCTTTGTTCCAAACCAGGTATGATTTTTTCATTTGGTTGGCAAGCATCTCTGTATTTATCGCTTTTGCAGGATTCTCATCATCGAGTTTTGCTGTGGCGGCAATATAATTTTCCATGATCTTACCGTAATGACGGTATTTTATATCGCTCTGACCATAAGGTATCAACCTTGGTTTCTCAATAAAAGTTTCTGGTTTTGGAGGATCGTATGGGTAATCAATGTCCAGCTTAAAGTCCGACATAATTGCGATGTGATCCCAAAGTTTGTGTTTGAATTCATTGATATCGCGCAAGTATGGATACATCATGCCCATCACGTCGATGACCGCTTTTACGGCAAGAATCCGCTCTTCGCGGTTTTCAATCTGCATGATATGATCTACCATTTTATGAATACTTCTGCCATATTCGGGAAGTTTCATTTTTTTACGTTGGGTATTATAATCGCGTTCTATCATTGTCTATTAATTAATTATCGTGTAAAACCGGCATTGCAGATCTTAGTTATTTTGAATCTACAAAGCTAATCGTTTTTAATTGTTATTTCAAATCTGCAATAATATTACTCCGTTTGATTCGAAATTTTCAGTTTTGCAAATTTTAGGAGCAGATTCTTCTCTCCTGCATTCGGAAAAAACACTTTTGCTTTTAAATCAGGCATTTTCCCTTCAATATTGAGCACTTTCCCGCGTCCGAACCGTTCGTGTTCAACAAACATCCCAAGCTTAATCTTATCGGGGCTGTCGCTTACAAATGGCTCAGAACTTGAAGGAAGCACACTTTTGGCGATTTGCATCCGTTGTCCGGGTATTTCGGGTCGTCGGGGTGTTGTGTATTTTGCTTCGTCACGTTGAAGATGCTGGTTGTTTTTGTCTTCCCTAAGTTCCTGGTTTCTAAACTGCGGGATCGAACGGCTATTTTGAACATCGAGAAACTGGTGATCTATTTCACCGATAAACCGACTTGGATTGCAGAATTCGGGCTTTCCCCAGCGAAACCGTTGCTGAGCAAACGAAAGCCATGCCTGATTTTCGGAACGCGTGAGCGCGACGTAAAAAAGCCGGCGTTCTTCCTCAAGCTCCGATAATGTAAGCGTTCCGGAGAATCCTGACGGGAAGAGGTTCTCTTCCAGTCCAACGATAAATACATTTTTAAACTCAAGACCTTTCGACGAATGAACAGTCATTAGTGTTACCTTGTCAGTATCGCCCTCTTTGTCATTATCCTGATCGGTAAGCAGCGCGACATCTTCCATAAATATCTGTAAACCATCGGGACGTCCTTCCTCTTTGGCTGTAATCGAAAAGTCCTGGATGGCATTTAATAACTCCTGTGTGTTTTCGTACCGGCTAAGATTTTCGGGTGATTTATCCTGGTAAAGTTCTGATAGAATGCCTGATTCGGAAGCAATTTTATTGGCCATTTCGTAGGCCTCGGTCGTGGCAAACTGGTTCGCAAATTTGCTGATCAATTGGGTGAAAATGCTGATTTTTTTGATGACACCTGCGTTCAATCCTGCCAATAACATCCTTTCGGGATAAGTTGCAACTTCCCATATGCTGCAACCTGAAGTTCCGGCCGCATCTTCGAGTTTGTTAAGGGTGGTGGCTCCAATTCCCCTGGCGGGATAATTGATGATCCGCTTAAAGGATTCATCATCTTTCGAATTGATAATCAATCTGAAATAGGAGAGGATGTCTTTGATCTCCTTGCGTTGGTAAAACGACAATCCGCCATAAATCTTATATGGGATGTTCCGTTTCCGTAGAATCTCTTCGAAAACCCGCGATTGCGCGTTGGTACGGTAAAGTATTGCAAAATCAGAAAAGCTGTCGTGTTCCTGCATCCGGTGATCGAATATCTCGTTTGCAATAAGATATCCCTCTTCGTGTTCGTTCATTGCTGTCAGAACTTTAATTCGTTCGCCTTTGGCATTTTCGCTGAAAACCGTTTTCTGCAACTGATGTTTATTCTTGGCAATCAAACTATTTGCGGCTTCGACAATTACTTGCGTCGAACGGTAGTTTTGTTCCAGCTTATAAGTAGCAAATCCGGGATAATCAGTCTTGAAATTGAGGATGTTTTCGATCCTCGCGCCCCTGAATGAATAAATACTTTGTGCATCATCGCCAACTACACAAATATTGTGATGTGCTTCAGCAAGTCTTTTGACAATCAGGTATTGCGAAAAATTAGTGTCCTGATACTCATCCACAAGAATATAGCGGAAAATATGCTGATATTTTGCAAGAATCTCAGGATGATTTTTAAAAAGAATATTGGTGATTAGCAGGAGATCATCAAAATCCATCGCCCCCGCATTTTTGCATCGTTTTGTGTATTCGAGGTATATTTCACTTGTTCGTGGAATACGGGCTGCCTGATCTGCCTCCTTTTGCTGTGCATTCTGGTGATAGGCCACAGGAGTCATCAGGTTATTCTTTGCTGTTGAAATGCGGTTTAGAACGATGTTGGGTTTATAAGTGGCATCTTCGAGGTTGAGACTTTTAATAACAGATTTAATCAGGCTCTTCGAATCCTGCGTATCGTAGATCGTAAAAGTAGAAGGATAACCGATCGTTGCTGCCTCTGCCCGAAGGATTTTCGAAAATACAGAATGAAAAGTTCCCATCCAAAGGTGTCTCGAAACTTCATTCCCAACTTCATTTGCAATCCGCTCTTTCATTTCGCGCGCAGCCTTGTTCGTAAAGGTGAGTGCAAGAATTGCCGATGGTGGTATTCCGTTTTTTATCAGATGTGCTATTCGATAAGTGAGAACGCGCGTTTTTCCGGAACCGGCACCTGCAATCACAAGTGAAGCTCCTTCTGTATTGATCACAGCTTCGCGTTGCGCGCTGTTAAGATTTTCAAGATAATTTGACAAACCGTTGTAATTTAAGTACTTCGTATTATTGTATTCTGGTTTTTGCCAGGAATGGCGCAAAGATAAACCGACCTGACTGAATATTGGCTATTTGTAGCAAATATTCTGTTACCTCGATAATGAATAATTTCGTAATATTGTAAATCAATAACTGAAAGTTGATTTAAATGAAACAGGTCCGAATTGTCTGGTTAGGAATTATTTTGTCATTCTTCCTTTTGTGTTCTACGAAATTAGCTACCGGTCAATCGCTTTCATCACCTTCGGCCTCTTTTACAGAGCAAACCTCCTATCCTGTTTTCGCCGGAAAGGATTTTATTTATTATTTCTGCGGAACTAACGGGCATCGGAGTGGAACGTTGAAAGCAACTTCTGCTGGCTCTTTGGTCACATTTACATGGGAAAAGTTTAATACGGTTTCCGGAGCTTTTGGCTTTTTTTCGAATGATACCGGATCATCATCTACCTTGTCAGGTCTTGAAAATGGTTGTTACAGGGTTATCTTCAGGGAGAACGGTGTCGATTATCTTTTCCGGGCGTGGATTATGAATGGCTGGATTGAAGTAACAGCGGCAATTTTAGAATCTAATTGTCAGTTTTTTAATTTAAAGGGTGGCGCAATAGGTTCAAATTATGTGTATTATGATTTGTCGTCGCAACAACCAGTAACAATTAATCCTGGGTATAAATACATTTGGTACAGCGAAAATATTCCGGCATCAACAATACAAAGTCCCACTATTTCCAATCCACCAACTAAAAATAGTGTTTACCGTCTCGAAGTAACCGATCGTGCCGGGTGTATGCAGAGCAGTCAGGTTACTTATGTATCGATTGTTACAAAAGCAAAATTTTCGTGGAAAGCCAATCAGGAATTGAGTGGCCAGTTTACAATTCCGGAAGCCCCATTAGAGGTGAAATTTACGAATGAATCGGAGAATGGAGACACTGATAAATTTGAGTGGCTTTTATACAAAGAAAAAACAAAAATTGAGGAAGAAGGATCGGTTGGAGGACAGGTCGACTCCATCATGGAACGTATTTACGAAGTAAGCCCGGTCTATACCTACGAAAATTCAGGTAGTTATAAAGTGAAGCTTGTTTCTGCCAAACAAAGTGCAGAATATACTTGTCGTGATACTTCTTATCTCAAAGATTACATCGTCATTGATACTTCGCTTGTGAAAGTTGCTCCGGCTTTTACACCAAATGGTGATGGTGTAAATGATGAATTGGTTATACAAACCAGGTCGCTTCAATCGCTTGACTTTCAGGTATTCAATAGATGGGGTCGTATCGTTCATAAGTTTAATAGATCGGGCTATATTCCTGCCGATTCAAAACTCGCTGCATGGGATGGCAAAGTCAGTGGCAAACTGGCTACACCGGGAGTCTATTTTTTTGTGGTTGATGCAGTAGGACGCGATGGTGAACGACGGCGAAAGAAAGGATTTGTGCAGATGATCTGGTAGAGACGCAATGCTTACGTCTCAATGCTTGTGCATTTTGTGTTTGCGTCTTAATGCTTGCGTTGTGTTCTTAAGCCAATTACCAGTTGCTGGTAGCTAGTTGCCAGTAGCCTTTTTTACAATTAAAATTGTGTTGAACAGTTAATTAATTCAAATAATGAGTGATAATATTGAAAAATTTCGGGAATTGCTTTCAAAAAATACAGTTTGGCCCATGGTCTATTATTTTAAGTTTATCATCCACAACAATCAGCAGAAACTTGATCAGGTAAAGGAACTATTTGCTGATCCATCATCAATTACCTATAATACTTCAAGGGATATCAAGTTTATCAGCCTTTCGTGCAAACAACTCATGCCTGATGCGGAGTCAATCATTGCTATCTACGAGAAAGCAAATCTTGTTGACGGATTGATTGCACTTTAGAATTTGCTTGAATACAATTCGTATATTTATATTTTGTGACTTTCAAACCAGCGTCAGAACCGCATTATCGTTGAAACCAGAATGACCAGATTTTTAAGATTTTCACTTCCATTAATATTGTTGATCGCCGCATGGCAGATCGGGTTTTCGCAGAACCTTGAAGAGCGCATTAAAAGTTTACCCGGAATTATCTCTGTCGAAAAGATGGAGCACAACCCATTTTTTACAGAGGCGATGATCATTATGGTGAAGCAACCGATCGATCATCTTCATCCTGAGTTGGGTTCATTTGCACAACGAGTTGTACTTTCAAATCTGGGATTCGATAAGCCTGTTGTTTTTATTACTGAAGGTTATGGCGGAGCATATGGAGCCACACCTAAATATCTGAACGAACTTTGTCCCTTACTGAATGCCAACCAATTATTTGTAGAGCATCGGTTTTTTGGCAAGTCGGTTCCCGATTCGATCGATTGGAAATACCTGACCGTTGAGAATGCGGCAGCTGATCATCATCATATAGTTGAACTATTTAAACCTGTTTATACTAAAAAATGGATCAGTACAGGCATTAGCAAGGGAGGCGAGACGGTTCTTTATCATCGGGCGCTTTATCCGAACGATGTTGAATTATCGGTGCCATATGTTGCACCACTCAATTTTTCAGTAGAGGAGAAACGTCATGATCGTTTTATCAGGCACCAAGCTGGAACAGCTTCGGAACGAAAAGCGGTTGTGCAATGTCAAAAAGAGTTTCTGAAAAGAAAGCCGCAAATGATGCCCCTTTTTGAACAATACTGCACAGGAAAAAATTATAAATTCAGGGTCAGTACCAGTGAAATATATGATTATTGCGTACTCGAATTTGCATTCGCCTTTTGGCAATGGGGTCGCCCGGTCGACGAAATTCCATCATCTGCTGCTACTGATCAGGAGTTCTTTAGTTATCTGATTAAAACCAGTTCGCCCGATTATTTTGATATCGAAAGCGGAAAACCGACTTACCCGTTTTTTGTTCAGGCGCTGAAGCAATTGGGCTATTACGGATATAATCCGAAACCATTCAGGAGATTAATGAAATTAACAGATACCAAAGGTTATATCTTAAAGTTGTTCATGCCGGCGAACACCGACTTTGCATATGATCCGTCCATGAGCTTACTTGTGAAAAAGTATTTGAAGAAGGATGCAAATCAAATTTTGCTGATTTATGGTGGAAGCGATCCATGGACTGCTTCAGCAGCCAGAACACGCGGGAATAAAAAGATTCTTAAAGTTGTGCAGCCTGAGGGAAGCCATCGGACAAGAATTGGAACAATGTCTGAATCGCAACGGAAACTAGTGACGGAAACGCTGGAGAAATGGATGAAGTAATGTAATTTTCAGGTATTGTTGCAGACTAACTGAGGGTGATGTATAAGAACATATGAATTGAGTCGGTTCTGACTTTGTTCATATGCGAATGGTCTTCACTCATAAGTACTAATAACCTGAATAATGCTAAAATGACTTTCAAATTACTATTCAAAAATTACTGGATCCTGATTTTACTCGTTGCGGTGAAAATGGTGTTGCAAATGCTTGTTGTCAACCCAGTTTATGAGCTGCACCGCGATGAGTTTCTCCATCTCGATCAGGCAAATCACCTGGCGGCCGGGTTTATATCTGTTCCACCCCTCACTTCGTGGATCTCCTTACTGATTAAATTGTTGGGTGGCGATATCTTCTGGGTACGGTTCTTTCCGGCTTTATTCGGTGCAATTACACTTGTCGTTACATGGCTGATCGTTGAACAGCTAAAGGGAGGAATCCTTTCGAAAATACTTGTCAGCATCGTTTTTATCTTTTCGGTGTATGCCCGGATTAATATCCTTTATCAGCCCAATTCATTCGATATTCTGGCCTGGACCTTTGTTTTCTACTTCCTGATCAGGTTTATCAACGAAGATCGTCCGGTCTGGCTGTTTTTAATGATGATTTTCTTCGTGCTTGGATTCTATAATAAATACAACATCATCTTTCTTTTAGCCGGAATGTTTTTGGCTTTTATCGTGACTGATTTTCGGAAAGTATTTATTAACAGATATTTCTATTGGGCGCTGGTTGCCGGATTTATTCTTTTAATCCCTAATCTGCTCTGGCAGTACAACCACCAGTTTCCGGTTATTAATCACATGAGGGTATTGAAGGAAACACAGCTAAACAATGTGAGCCGACTGGGATTCCTGAAAGAACAACTGTTGTTAATGCTTGCTGCGTTGCCGTTGATTATTGCTGCATTTATCGGATTTTTCAAAGAACGGTTCTTCCGCAAATTTAAAATCATCGGATTTACGTTTCTTTTTGCAATGGCTATTTTCATTTTGCTGAGAGCAAAAGGGTATTATACATTAGGACTTTATCCTGTATTACTGGCGTTTGGAGCTGTTTTTCTGGAGAAGTATTTCACCAAAAAATTTAAAGTTATCGGCCCCATTTATATTGTTCTCAATATCCTATTCTTCATTACTATAGCAAGATTTATGTTTCCGGTACTTAGTCCTGCCGGTATCTATGAAAATAAGAAACAATTCGAGGAGATTGGACTTCTGCGCTGGGAGGACGGGAAAAACCACCATCTGCCACAGGATTTTGCAGATATGCTAGGCTGGAAAGAGATGGCTGCAAAAGCATTAATTGCCTATAATTCATTACCGGATAGTGTTAAACGCGAAACTCTGGTGTTTTGTGATAACTACGGACAAACCGGTGCCTTAAATTTCTATAATCGGGGGAAAATGGCTAAGGCCTACTCTTTCAGTACGGATTATCTCTTCTGGATTCCTGCCGATATGAAGATCAAAAATTTATTGCTGGTTGGAAATGCACCCGATCAAAGCGTTCAAAAATTATTTGATCATTTCTCAAAAGTGGCTGAAGTCGAAAATCCGGATGCACGCGAACGTGGAACATCCATTTTTTTACTGACAGGTGCAAAGGACGGATTTAATGTCTTCTTTCGTAATGAGCTGAACCGCAGAAAACGCGAAATGGACTGCTTTTAGCAGATTGCTATATTAGAGTAAAGATGATAAATATGGTATATATAATACAAAAACTTAAAACGATGAATATCAGGTTATACTTAGGATTAATTGTGTTGGGAGGTGCTATTAATTCTTGCAATATATCACCAAATCCTTCTTCGCCCGAAAAATTAAAATCAGAACTTTTCGCTGTTGAAAAAGAGTTTTGTGCAATGGCACAATCTGAAGGCGTTCAAAAGGCATTTGTCCATTTTGCCGCTGATTCAGCCGTGGTTTTACGAAAGAGTCAACTGCTGAAAGGAAAAGAAGCGATTCGTATTCAATACGCGTCATTTCCCCAAAAGGGTTCTAAACTGGAATGGGCACCCGACTTTGCAGATGTCGCGGCTTCGGGCGATTTGGGTTATACTTATGGAAAGTATACCTTAACTTCAACTGACAGTGTTGGTTTTACAACCCGAAATGAAGGAATTTTCCACACAGTATGGAAACGACAGCCGGATGGTCAGTGGCGATTTGTTTGGGATTAAGCTGATTGTAAGCCGTCTTTGTAATCTTAACGTTAATTAACTGGAAATTACGTATAAAAGATGTATTTATCAGAATAAAGATGAACCCTTTGAACTACTTTTGCGCAACTTTTAAAGTGAGATTTCTCGTACGTAATGAAATTAGATTCAAACAAGGGCGTTTTTCGCAATTGCTTCAAGTATTTTAGTGTTGGATTTATCGTCGTTTTTGCCCTGATCGGCTTATTTCTGACCACCGCTTTTTTCGCCGTAAAATTACATGTTACCGATGATCCTGGTGCGGTAGATTATAACGACAGGTATTTCCAGGAACTCAATGACAAGTATGGTCAATCAAAAACAAACGACAGCACCACTGTTAATAACCGGGAAGCTACCTTTTTCCACAATGTGCTTGTCTTAAATAAATACTATCCCGAAAACTCACTTTACATCTTAAATGCATACCTGAAAAGCAAAAATCTTGCGGAGGCCGAGCGAATGATAGGTGCAGTGAATTTATACATGCAGGACAATAAAGGTTATAAGTCTGAGATAAGTGAATTTGAAATTAAGAATGCGAAAGATAGCACGAAGAGAAACAACGGAAGTGTTTTCGAATGGATGAATATTTCGGAGTGGGGAGATTTTAAACTCGCGGTCGCCAAAGACAAATCATTGATCGATTCTGTTGCCAATCTCACTGATGTTGAACCGCGATTGATTGTAGCTGTCCTTGTAGGAGAGCAGATCAGGCTCTTTAATTCTGAACGCGAAGCCTATAAAAAATGGATTGGTCCATTAAAGATAT
This sequence comes from Mariniphaga sp., assembly GCA_010906965.1. Taxonomy (GTDB): domain Bacteria; phylum Bacteroidota; class Bacteroidia; order Bacteroidales; family Prolixibacteraceae; genus JAAFHB01. The sequence continues at coordinate 19,348 of JAAFHB010000096.1, forward strand.
TATCTGTTGAAACCACCTT
>JAAFHB010000096.1:19445-24324 GCA_010906965.1 Mariniphaga sp.
TTCTACCTCGGCGAAAAATATGAGCATCTGCTCGACTTTCAAACGAATAACCCTACGGATGAACGATTTAAAAGACTTACCTCTTATAAAAATCATTTTTACTCCTATCTGTATGCTGCCCTGAATATTAAACAGATGAAAACACAGTGGGAGCGGGCCGGGTTTCCTATCGGAGATCGTCCTGAAATCCTTGCTACTTTATTTAATATCGGATTTGAAGTTTCAATTCCCAAAGAGAACCCTGTCGTAGGTGGTTCTACCGTAATGATTCACCGCAAACCCTACTCGTTTGGGACCATCGCCTACGAATATTATTATTCGGGTGAACTGTTCGACCTATTTCCATTTAAACGGACAAAATTCGACTGGAATAATGGTTAGACGATTTAAATTCAATTGGTTACAATTTTTTACACCCTTGTTTTTAAGCGCGTTTATTTTTGTGAATTCAACTGTAAAGGCGCAGGAACATCCCGATTCCATCCCCCGATGGCATTCTTTACAAAGCGGTTTATATTTTTGGGAACCTGATGCTCCGGAAAAATCCATTCTGAACGATTCAAAGATTTTCATTTTAAAGGTAGATCCCCGGTTTTGTAATTTCAGTATGCTTAGTGCGTCGGAACATGGAAATCGGAACCGAACTGCCGATGAATGGGCAAAGAAGTTTAATGTAAATGTCGTGGTGAATGCGGGCATGTTCAACATGTCGAATGCAAGAACCAATAAAGGCTACATGAAAAATTATTCTCATACGAATAATGGCAAGATGAATGGCTATTATAACGTGATGATGGCCATGAATCCGAAAAAAGCATCAGATCCCATGATGATGTTGTACGATTTAACCTGTATAAAATGGGAATCTATCCGGAATGATTATCACACATATAGTCAGGGAATGCGGATGATCGACTGCAATGGTAACAAAATGGCATGGGATAAACGTCCCGGACAAGCGTGCAGCATGGTGATCAGCGCTACGGATATCATTGGCAATATCTATTTTATATTTGTACGCTCTCCGTATACGCATCAGAAAATGATCGATTTTACGGTTCAGCTAATCCCCGATATTCGCACCACCGTTTACCTGGAAGGGGGACCGGAAGCAAGTCTTTACATACAAACACCCGATACCACCATTTCAAAGATTGGCAGTTACGTTTCGAAGACTTACGAAAACGATAACAATGACCATTTCTGGAAAATCCCGAACGTAATCGGTATTCAATCGCGATAAAACCGCTTAATACAGACTCCCAGACACGTTGGAAAAGCTTCCAACGACCTGAAACTGACTTCCAGTTTTGTCGGAAGAGCTTCCTGCAATAAAGAATCTCTTCCTTTTGAAACTTTTCTATGCTTCTCTTGTTAAAAGAGTTATTTAAAATTTACAGGATATGAAAAAGAAAATCGGAATAATTGGCTCAGGAACAGTGGGACAAATACTGGGAACAGGTTTTTTAAATTATGGATATGAAGTAAAGATCGGAACGCGCGATCTTACAAAATTAGCGGACTGGAAATCGACTGCAGGTGTGGGAGGATCAATCGGATCGTTTGACGAGGCTGCTCAGTTTGGGGATCTGATAGTGCTGGCAACGAAAGGATCAGCTGCTTTAAACGCCTTACAATTGGCCGGAAAGGCGAATCTTTCTGATAAAACAATCATCGACACCACAAATCCTATTGCTGATACGCCTCCCGAAAACGGTGTGCTTAATTTCTTTACCGATTTGAATGATTCGCTGATGGAACGATTGCAAAATGCATTTCCGGAGGCACATTTTGTCAAAGCATTCAACAGCATTGGAGGCAGTCTGATGATCAATCCTGATTTTGGTACCGAAAAACCGACCATGTTTATTTGTGGCAATGATCAAAAAGCCAAGGATGAGGTGGCCGAAATATGTATTTTATTTGGTTTCGAAACTGCTGATATGGGAACTGTTGAAGCGGCCCGTGCAATTGAACCGCTTTGTATGCTTTGGTGTATTCCGGGCTTTCGCGAAAACAAATGGAATCATGCTTTCAGACTACTAAAACGTTGAAATTGGCGACTGGCAACTTGCAATTAGCTGCCAGTTACCAGTCGCCCTTCTCACTTCTTCTCCCAAATTGTAACCTCAATATTGTTAACAGAATACTTTCTTTTATTAATTCTCTTAACAGATGGGAGAATGATCGGACCTTCAATTTTCGTAAAAGTTTCGCTTAGCAACATCGCAAGATCATCTTCTCCCCAAATCTGTTCTCCACCTTCGCGATAACCACCTACCCAGTTTTCATGTTTTGTACACTCCTCACTCCAATCGAAACCGGTGGCAACAATTAGTCTTCCGCCTTCATTGATTCGTTTATGAACACCTTTTAGAAAATGTCGCGGGTTATACATCTGATCGAGAATATCGTTGATCAGAACGAGGTCGTATCCCTCAAAAATGGATTTCATATTCGACGCATCCGACTGCATAAAGGTGACCTTATTGACGAGCTGATCGAATCCCATATTATTCATATTCAATTGATGATAGGAGAGGAGCTCACCCTCTTCGGGGAAGACATAGTTGAAACTTCCGCTTTCCTGCAATTGAACGCCCACCCTTATTGTTCGGGCCGTGAAATCAAGACCTGTAACGTTATCAAATCCTTTGGCCAGTTCCCAGGTCGTACGCCCGGTACGACAGCCAAGATCGAGCACACTCTTCTTTGAATGACCGGCGTACTGAATGGCAAGTTCAGCAATTTGCTTGTAGTAATTTTTGAATCCCAGAAAGTCGGACCCATACTGAGCTTCACAGGTTCGGATTACCTCAGGATCGGTTTCGTATACATCTTTTGGAATCGCAACCTCATTGGCAGATTCGACATAGCGGAAACCGGCATGTTGGTAAAAATGACGCCGGAATGCATAACGCGCATTTCCAATTGCTTCATTCCCTGTTGATATCCACGAACCACCTTTTAATACGTTATGTTTTGTATCAAACGTTGGGGTTGAGAAATCATCATAAATTGGATGAATCTTAAACCCTTCAAAACCATTAATGGGGGTTTCTGTCCATTGCCATACATTGCCGATCAGGTCGAAAAATTCACCAAATCCAAATTTATCAACGCGACATGGGCTCTGAAAGTGTTCCATATTGATATTTCCGGGAGCTATTTCCCAGTAAGGTTGATCGGGAATTTTGGCGTTTTTATAGAGAACATACCATTCATCTTCCGAAGGCAGACGTATTGGCAATCCTGTCACCTCTGATTTCCAGTTACAAAAAGCTTTTGCTTCGAGAAAATTGATTTCAACTGGCCAATTCCATGGCATCGCTATTTCATTAAAAACCAACCGAAGTTTCCATGCCTCTCCTTCCTTTCTCCAGAAAAGAGGATGTTGTGCATCTTTATAAGTTTTCCAGTTCCATCCTTCTTCTGTCCAGAAACTCTGAACTTCATAACCTCCTGCCTCGACAAATTTCAAAAATTCACCATTCGAACAAAGGTATTTCGAAGCCTTAAACGACTGCAAATCTGCATCGTGTGTACCATATTCATTGTCCCACCCATAAAGTGGATCGTTGATTAATTTGCCAATTTTAATATGTTTTTCTTTAACGGGAATTAACGAATTATCGGGAGCAGGTGCCGATTCAGAACAAATATTCCAGGAAACAATTGGTTTCAGGTATTGCATGGGTACCTGGCGAATCAAAACTGAGGAGGTCTCGATATGAATCCGTTCGTGTTCGATTGCCATCAGAATGATCCAGAAGGGATTGTCCCAGCCAACAGGCAGATTGAGCGGCAATGTCTGAATCAAATTATCAATTGTTTGCCTAACTTTATTCCTGTATTCCTTTGCTTCTGCAAATGTAGGCCAGTTATAATGACTTGTATTCAGATCATCCCACGACATTTCATCCACACCAATTGCAAACATCGATTCAAGTCGGGGATCGATTCTATTCGTCAATAATTTGGCTATAATCAGCTTATTGATATAAAACGTAGCAGTATGTCCGTAATAGAAAATCAATGGATGACGCAAAGGATCAGCTTTGCGGTACATGGCTGACTGATCGGCAAAAGCTTCAAAAAGCTGTTCGTCAAGGTCAAATGTTTTGTGAAAATAGTCGAGAATCTCTTTCCTTTTTTCTTCCGGTTTACCCTCGTTGACGATGGGTGTTCTGGTGAAAAAGAGCGGATTGGCATTCATAGTTTTAAGATTAAAGTTCAACATCCAGTGACGCTTCAGAAACTGAATGAATTATCTCTCAAAGATAAAAAATGGTTTTTATTTTAAATGGCAATTTAAATTGCATTCCATGGTAGTAAAAACAGGTGGATTACATTTTTGTTCAAATGACTTAATCATTATAAATAGTGATGATTATTTGCTTTTATGCCCTATGAAAATTACATTTGATTCAACCAAAATCATCGAATTAAATAATTATGAACGCAACATTGAAACTCAAGGGAAAGAAGACGATTAACTATTATATGCGTGTATTACATCGCGATATTGGCTTTTTTATTGCAGGACTCATTATCGTTTATGTATTGAGCGGAATCGTTCTTATCTACCGGGATACGGAATTTTTAAAATCGGAAACAAAAGTTGAGAAGACATTAGCGCCAAACATGGAACCTGTCAAAATTGGGGAGGCGCTTCGTATCCGTGATTTCAAAGTTACAAAGACCGAAGGCGAAACAATTTCGTTTCAGTCCGGAACCTACAATACAACAACCGGTGTTGCTGTCTATGTTGTCAAGGATATCATTTTCCCATTCAATAAATTTATTAACCTGCACAAAGCCATAAGCAAAAATCCAACCCATTGGTTTAATTTAATATTTGGGACACTTCTTCTTTTTA
>JAAFHB010000495.1 GCA_010906965.1 Mariniphaga sp.
ATGATTGACTGGCGGCAGCCAATGCTGCCATACAGCCTGCTGAACCTGCGCCAATAACCAGCACATCGGTTTCGGCCAGCAACGGAATATTTCTATGATTGAAAATGGCTGTCATAAATATTATCGTAGATTTCCCACATTTTCGTAAAGTTTCGCAAGGCGGTGCGCATGTTCGTCGTATGCGCTTTCAAATAAGGAAACAGCCATTTCTTCGCCAACCACAACAGCACTGCTCAATACTTTTGGCGGCTGACCTGCGGCGGTTAACAATCCGGCTAATTCAGCTTTAATGCAATTAATCAGCAAAGTACCGCCTACAGTTGAACCCGGTGCAACGGGCGTATCCAATCCCGGCACATATACCATCGCATCGCCAACCGGGGCGCCTGTGTCCAAAACCAAATCAGAGAAATCACCCAACTTTTTCCCATCACTGCGCTTGCTGGTCGATTTTTCAGAATGTTCTTTGGTGATAATCGATACTACTTTAACCTTCTTCTGCTGAAATAGTTCGGCTATTTCGATGGGTACAATATTGCAACCACTCGAAGAGATGATAAGTGCAGTGTCAATTTCACTCAAATCGAAATTGCGCAAAATCCGGTCTGCCAGTCCGCTCACATTTTCGAGGAACATGGCCTGACGTTGCCCGTTGGCACCAACAACCAGGTTGTGAAAGGTAAGCGAAAGTTCTACAATTGGGTTAAACCCAGGGAAAGAACCGTAACGCGGCCACATTTCCTCTACCAGAATCCGGCTGTGCCCGCTGCCAAATACATGTACCATCCTTCCGGCGAGTATCGTATCAGCGAATAGTTTTGCAGCTTGCCTGATTTGCTTTTGTTGAGCATTTACGGTGTCAATTATTCCGGTACATTTCTGTAAATATGCTTCTGTGATATTCATCTTTTCTTTTTGTTTTTGTAAATAAAAATTTGATGTGCAACTTTTTAAGTCCTCTCTTGTGGAGGGGATTTAGGGGAGGCTAACTTCCCTTGCAAAACATGCGGCACCAACAGCGCCAGCCAAATCGCCATACCGGGCTTTCACAATTTCAGTTTTATTACCACCCGCGCGCCATTCATAATTGCTCATGTACTTCTCCAACGGTTCAAATAAATCGTTACCGGCTTCAGTAATACCACCGCCAAGGACAATCATTTCAGGAGAAAGTATATTGGTTAAAGCTGCCAGACCAATGGCCAGCCTTTTTACAGATTTCAACCATACATCAGCGGCAAAACTGTCGCCATTTCTGACTGCTTCAAGTAAATCGTGGGTAGAGCTAAATTTTCCAGACGTTCTTTTCAGAATTGTACAATTTCCGATGGCGTCTTCCAAACTACCCGGCATACCAATACAATCAGCTTCGCCATCACTGTCGATAACCATGTGTCCGAGGTGTCCTGCCTTGTTGAATGCTCCCTGATAAGGTTTGCCTTCAATCAGGATTGCACCGCCAACTCCTGTACCCAAGGTGAGCATAACTACATTTTTTTTGCCGTTTGCAACTCCAAACCTTGCTTCGGCCATCATTGCCGAAATAGCATCGTTCAGCACAAAAGTCCGGGTTTTTAAAAATTCTGTCCAGTTAAAATTTTCCAGGCCCTGCAGACGACCGGGCATATAAGCGATAGCCGAGTTATGGACGTTGGGCAAACCCGGAGCAGAAATACCAATTACAACAGTGCTCCCAGGTAGCTTGCTTTGTAATTCATTAACAGCTAACAAAATGGCATTTTTCCAGATAGTATCATCCCCATCATTCGTAGGTTGATAGTGCTGGTGCAGAATATTTCCTTTTTCATCAATCGCCACTGCTTTAATCCGTGTACCACCCAGATCGATTCCTATTGCAATTTCTGACATATTTAGTTTTTTTAGTTGATTTTATAATTGTCCTTCGCTAATAGTCCAGCCTCCATCGACTGCCACAATCTGTCCGGTTGTAAATCTTGACTGATTGCTCATAAAGTAAACAGCCAGTCCGTCCAAATCAGACGGAT
>JAAFHB010000097.1 GCA_010906965.1 Mariniphaga sp.
TTTCCCACCATGCAAAATTAGCCGGAAAAAAATATTTTCCAACATACCGTAACTAATTAATTTTCAACAAGTTTTTTTTTAAGCCGAATCGCTGGACAAGTATAGTTTAATGAAATTTTGATCTTACCCATGACCTAAGTGTTAAGATTTTGACAAAAGTTTAAGAATACAAAAATGATGGGTTTATTTTTATAAATGTTATATAATTATGAGCAAATGTTACATCATTCCCACATTTTGGCTTGGTTCAAAAACCGAACGAAAATTTAATAAGAGCAGTCATTATACAGATATTCAAGGATTTAATCGAGGTTAGTTCAATATTAAAACATAAGTATATAAAATCAATAGCCGGGTTGCGAAAAATTCGCATCAATGCTTCACCGATGAAAATGGGCATAACACCATGGAGAATTGTGATAAACAAATGATTAATAGGCTATTCTTTATTGACGGATGATTCAGGACAACATCGTATATCATCGAAAAAAGGAGTTCTTTTTTCCTCAACGCATTTTGCAGCATACAAATAAAGAGCCGCACTCCATGTTTGCCAATCCTGTCCCATGGGCTTGCCATCCTGGGCTTTAATCCATTCGTTAAATCCAAATTCGACAGTACCCGTGGCAGAGGTTTTTATGCAATGAGTAAGCGCCACAAGTTTTTCATTGGCAAGCGAATACCTTTTTGCAGCAACCAAGGCAGCTACGTAAAATCCAGCTATAAAGGGCCATATACCACCATTGTGGTAATCACCGGGGTTATTAAATAACGAATAGCGGGGAAGCCAATCGGAATCTGCTGGTTGAATATAAGGGAAAAAATTAGGAGGAAGATCAACTGCCAATTCACCTCTTCTTTGCATAGCTGCGCACTCCTCTTCGATCCACGAAACCATTTCGTCGGCCCTTGAGGGGGATGCTAATCCGGAGAGGATGGCAATACTATTACCAAGCAGATCGAACCGTTCGCTGCTATAAATTTTATAGGCCCAGAAAGCGTAGTAAGGTTTGTGCTTTACAACAAGGCCCTCTGGTGTATGACGGTGTGTCGTTTCACCAGAAATGGTAAACCTGCCCATTTCTTCACGCACTTTTTCCGCTCTTTCGTGTTTACCTAAAATACGAAGATAGCTGTATACCAATGCATTTACAAAAAGTCCGTAACCAGTCATCCATTGCTCATCGCGCCAATCGCTGGTTGGTTGCTGGGCTACAAGGTAACGATCGGATGGGCTTTGGTACTCCATCCATAGCAACGATTTTTCGACGGCTTCGTGAAGGAAGTCCGTTTCACCTGTAACTTTTCTGAAAATGCCAACGCCCAGCAAAAATAAGGGAGTAGTATCACTTGCCCCTCTGTCGTCTTTGTTGTGCACGAGTGAAGTGACATGACCATGTTTGGTCTGATTTTTAGCTAACGTTTCCAATACTTTCCGAATGCTGTCAAGTAACTTTTTGTTTCCTGAAACGGCAATTCCAAGAATGGAAAACATTAAATCGCGTGTATAAGGTTCCGGATAACCCCAGCCTGCAGTTCTTGGCAATCCCTGAAATGGACCATGGGCATTGTGAAGCAGCACTTCCAGCGCAGCCTTACTTGCTTCTTCAATCTCTTTCTTATCTTCTGTTTTCATGATATCGTATAAAAATGTTAGGAAGCCGGAAATCCGGAGAACAAAGCAGATAGAAGTGTGATGTTAACGCTTCTCCCTTCAATATTTCCCATAAAACAGCTTTTTTTCACCAAAAACGTGGCATTGTTCCCAAACAATGCGTCATTGTTCTACAACAATTTCCTGTTTTTACATAACAAATTAGAAATTAAATGCTGAAATAAAGACAATTACAATTTTATTTTCGCATTGCTTATCCGAAAACCAATCAATTGGCCGATAAAATCCGCCATTGTGGCCGCAATTCCCTGCTGGAGCATCCAAACAAGCAAATCCCAACTTTTCAGTACACTTTTAGTACCAGGACTTCCGTCTTCTTACTTCTGCCTTCTTACTTCTGTCTTCTGTCTTCTGCCTTTTACAGTATTCCCAATTTATCCTGTACGATCTGAACAAAACGTTTTGCAACAACGCGGTAATCAAAATTTTCCACTACACGTTCCCTGCCTGCTTTGCCCATTTTATCGCGCAATGATTTGTCATTCATCAAAACCTGCATATATTTAGCAATATCCGGAACATCAGCCCGGTAATCGACGGTGCGTGGAACATCAAATATAACTTTATGATGTGGTTCAAATCCCGATTCATTTCCAAGCATCACTTCATTGACAACGATTTTCCGGGCAACTTCAGCAAGGAATGCCGTTTCTCCATGAATAAGTGTATCAAGCATTCCCATGGCTTTAATGCTTAAAACCGGTTTCCCACAAGCGCCAGCTTCCACCTGTGGCATTCCAAACCCCTCAAGACGTGATGGGGCTGCATAGATATCGCAGGCTCCAACGAGGTAAGGCATGAAACTTCGTGAAATTGTGTTGGTTTCAAAGATGATATGTTTATCAATACCCAGATCTTTAGCCAATTTCATATCAAGCAGGTTTTGATCTTTGGTCCGCTGCTGAGGCCAGACTTTGCAAACGTATTTCCAATCGGGAACTTTCTCATTAATAATAGCCAGTGCCTGCATCACCTCTTCCCCGCCTTTTGAAGCTGCATCGCCGCCAACGGTGAGTATCATTAACTCATCGGGTGTAATACCAAGTGCCTTACGAACGGCAACTATTTTTGGATCATCCTTACTGTAAGGTTTAAAAGTATTTGTATTGCAACCAACAGGTAAAACGATTATTTTATCCCCGCTAATCCCGTCGCGTACGTACATCTCCTTTACCCAGTTGGATGTTACCAAAATAAGTGGGAGTGCATTCAAAACATCCTGGTAATTTGCAATATAACCATCAGCTACAAGCCATGGAACAGGTTGCACTCCGAACTGTTGCGGATGAAGTATCAAGTTGGGGGTGTAGCCCCAATATCCTACTCCCACCGCAACATCAGGCTTAAACCAATGATAATACCACTCTTTTTCCTGTGCTGATTGATAGTTAACAGCATGAACGTCAATACCCATTTCGAGAAGACCTCTGTAGAGAAGATCTCCCTGTGTTGCCAATCCTCCTGGTGAAGGAGGATAATCATACATTACTAATACTTTCATTCGTAAATAAATTTATTTTAAAAGGCCAGATGAAACTCGTTTGTAATAAGTTCATCCGTGTTTGTGTTTAACGAACATGCTCGTTCCATGATCATTAATATGAAGCCTTTATAAGGATTCATTGTTAAATTGTTTTTGCCATCTTTTAGCATCATATGGATCTGTAAATTGCCAGAATGCCTCTGATCGCGGTGTCGTTTCGGCTTCCCAACTATCTTTTTTAAATCCATAGGTTTCAGTTATGATGCTGTATTTTCGCAACCAAATGCGTTTTGTAAGCAGGCGGAAAATATTCGCGTTCTTCACTGGCAGTGGAAAATATTTTTTATTACCATCCTCGTATGCAAAAGTCCATAGTTCGGTTGCAGAAATTTCAGTGGCGTGCCATAGTTTAATCACTGCTTTGCTTACTTCCTCGTGCCTGAGATGTCGTGTATATTCTCCCGAAGGATTGTGGGTTATGATAAGATCGAAATGCTTTGGAGGCAATAATTCAAGTACGGCCTTCTCTACCGTCTCTTCCTCCAGCGGCTTTTGATTCGGTCCGTCATCCAGATCACCCATTATTCCTTCAGCTTTATAAACCTGCAAAGCCTTATCGAACTTAGCAGCACGTTCTGTATCGCTTTTCCGGCTCAGGCAAACGATAAACCAATTCCATGAAGGATGGCTTAGAATAGTACCCCCGGCCCACAATGTTTCATCATCGGGATGGGCCACAATGACGGCAACATTCTTTATTTTTTCAACTTCTCCAATACCAGTCTTTAGAAGATACCGATTCATTTAAAATGTTCCTTCACAAAAGTATTCCGCTGAATCTCGTTCATTTTATCAGCAGGTTCAACTTCAATTTTAATCTGATCGAAAAGATGGTTCTCTTTTAGCAGGTTCATCAATTCGCTTTTGGCTTCAGTGGGTCCGAACAGAACAACTTCGTCGTTTTCCAAAATCAAATCACCAAGTTCCTTATAATAGGATGAAAGCTGACGTTTTTCTTTATTTAGACTGTGACTTTCATCTTTAAAAACAATTTGTTGGTCTGTCTGAACATCAGGTTGTGATTCAATCGTATTTGTTTCAACCGAACCATTTGTTAATTTGACCAGATGAGCAGTTGAATGATCCATCCATATGCCTAATTGCTTTGTTATTTTCATTTTTTTATTTTTAATATTTATCTGAATGATTGATATTTTGTATTCTTAATTTGAAATTTAGTGTTTGTATTTCTCAATTGTTAATCTTGCCAACAGGTAACTTACTGTTGACTCGGCACCCTGGTTGAGATTTATATTAAATTCTTCCAGACCGTCGTAACAACCGCCGGTACAAGGGTTATAAATGATCTGATGCAAGCGGTTTTCCCCCAGGAACCAGTTAAATGCTGTTTCCATTTTCAGCCGGTAATCTTCATCATGAAAAACATCGTAAAATTGACTTAATGTCATGATGGTATAGGCAACATCGATGGGTTGTTCACCAAATTTCCCGGCTTTCTCACCCTTTTGAAGCCAGTGTTTGTTTGATATCACTTCAATTCCGTTTTCGTTATAGATGTGCGATAACAGAAAGCTGAATGACCTCAGGGCAATATCCTTATAAATAGTTTCGCCGGTTAACAACCAGGCATACAACAGTGCCTCAGGCAATATGCTGTTAGCGTAGGTAAGATAGCTTTCGTACCATTCCCAGTTTTTTGCAGATTCGTGCTCATACATCCCCACCAAACGATCGGCAAAGGTTTTTATCAGCAACAGACTTTCAGCGGATTCTGAGCTAAGATGATAATGATACAATCCTTTTATCGCAAAAGCCATTGCACGCGTTGAATGGATTGTTTCCATGTGTCGCAACGATTTTTCAATAATAGCAGTGGCATCAACTATGATTTTTTCGGGTAACAACTTTTTGATTGAGAATAAATAACCTAAGGCCCAAATTGCCCTTCCATTTGAATCATCCAGATTTACCTCTTCATTTTGAACAGTAAAGTTGAGACCCTTGTCCACATAATTGAGTAAATCGCCTTCTGATTCCTGGCAATATTTAATAAAACCAAGGTATTTTTTGATGCTGGTAATGTTCTTCTTATCGCCGGATAAAGCAAAATTCATACAAGTAGCGACAAGGGCCCTGGCATTGTCATCAAGTGTATAACCGGAACGGATATCGGGTCGGTTTATTACTGAAAACTGAATAATCCCGGTTACCGTCGTCATGTCTTTCAGGTGGTTCAGATTGATCGCGGGAAGATTATATCTCAAGGTGTTTTTAATGCCTAAAATTTTTGAGAATAGCTTCGCATGTGAAATGGCTGAATTCTCCCAGGCTGTGGAAGCTATTTTCTGCAGTGTATTTATACCGATATTCCGTCGTAATGTATCATTGTTGAGCAGCTGCAATACAGCGGCTGCTAATTGTTCTGAATTGCGAAAATCAAAAATAAATCCTGTATCCTTTGTTATCAACTCCTTTGCATGTGGAATTGGTGTAGAAATGATGGGACAGCCACAACTCATCGCGTAAACAAAGGTACCGCTTACAGCCTGGTTCGGATCGTTGGTAGTAAACAGGTAAATATCGGTCAGCTGCAAATATTCGAGCAATTCCGGCAAATCGACATATTTGTTAATAAATCGCACATGATCCCGCATTTCAAGTTGTGCAACCCTTTGCTCCAACATTTCCCGGTAGGCTTCGCCATCGGTCTTCACCACTTCAGGATGGGTTTTTCCGATTACCAGAAATAATGCTTCAGGGCACTTTTTAACAATGGCAGGTAATGCTTCAATCGTGGTTTCAATGCTCTTTCCGGAACTAAGCAGACCAAAAGTTGTCAGCACTTTCCGACCTTTTAATTTATACTTCAGTTTTAACGTCGGTTTGCTTAACCGGGGAACCAAATGGGTGCCATGGGCGATCATGTTTATTTTTTGCTGTGGCACATCATAATCCCGCATCAGTATTTCGGCGGAAGTATTGGTCATTACGATAATTGATTCGCATGCCTCTGCAATTTGCTGTACATTTAATTTGAACTTTTCATTAGGATTTGGTAATACTGTATGAAAAACAATTATAACCGGTTTTGCCAGCAGATTAAGAAATTCAACAAAAGCTTGTTCCTGAACATGAAAAAAGCCAAATTCATGTTGTACCAATACAATTTTGATGTTTTTTTCTTTATTTATTTTTAGTGCAAGTTGTTTATATGCTGCTGCTACGGATGTTTTAAGTACAAACTTCACTTCGTCCGGATAGGGATATGTGTTGCCATTCGATTCCATTGCACAAACTTTGAACGAAAATGAATTGCTGAATTTAAGATTAAGCACCTTTATCAAATCCTGCGAATAGGTTGCAATGCCACACTCGCGAGGCGGATAAGAAGAAATAAATAATACTTCCGCCAAATCAACGGGAGATTCCTTTATTGAATTTATACTTTCACGTTCATCATTTGCAAGGCCAAACAACTCTTTAGAATTATTTGCGCCACAGTCACACGTATTTGTTAAAGTTATATTTTTCATTTTAAAGAGTTTTAATACAATTATGGTTGTAAAGCAGCCTGGTTCAACCTTCTTTATTCTGGTTTAGGTTTTAAACGTCTCAGTCGGAATGGTTTTATCTTTATGAATGGAGGCATTGTATCACCCAATAAAAGTCCCCATGGTTTTAAGGAATCAATACGATCGAAAATAAGTTTTACAATGGCAAGCAGCGGTATTGAAAGAAACATACCAGGTATTCCCCAAATGGCATTTCCCACAAAAACGACGATTATTGAGAAAAGGGCATTTATCTTCACTTTTGAAGCAACGATATATGGAACGATGTAGTTATTGTCAATTAGCTGAATAATGTAATAACCAATCAAAACGTATACCGGACTCCATACCGATGAATTGGTAGCAAGTGCAACCAGCATTGGTAATGCTACTGCCACTAGCCCTCCGATGTATGGAATCACATTGAGTATAGCGCCGATAACACCAAGCAGAATCGCATAGTCAACTCCAAGTGTAAAAAGAACAGCAATATCCATTCCAGCTACAATAAAAGCTTCGATTATCAAACCGGACAGATAACGTTGAATCGTCGTTTTGGTCTCCGTTACTATTTCTTTCACCTGACTTTGATCGTCTTTACAAAATAGCCGGCGAATAAACTCCAGAATGAGCGGTTGGTAATACAATATCAAAAAAATATAAAGGGGAAGTAAAAACATGATCATCACCCCGTTGCCAACTGTAACAATGGTTTGTCCGATTGAAGCGGTGCTGAAATTGAGAAGCTCACTTACACTTTTCGTAATCCATTCATGAATTTTTGTAGGGTCAATGTCGAGGTAGACAGCGGCACTGCTGATCGTTTGATTAAGTATATCGGTAAATTTATCGACAAGTATCGGCCATGATTCTGTAAAACGGCTTGCCTGTGTAAACAAAAGCGCCACAAGTGCAGCAAGTGCAATTGTGGCCAGCAACAATGCCAGAACAATTGAAATAATCCTGTTTATCCGTAACCGGACAAAGAAATTAACGACAGGATGGAGAACAATGGCAAAGATAATGGCAAAAACCAATGGAATAATAATGCTTTGAGCGATGTACAATATCGCGACAAGCGCCATTAAACCGATCAAGAAAATGGAAGTTTTTGCGTAAAATGGTAATTTTAATTCCTGATCCATTGGTACTTTCTATAATTGGCTTCTTTTTTTGCGGAGTATATGTTGAAAAATATACTGTCCGATTGACTTAATTGTATCCGGATTTTGGCTCACAACGGTTGTAACACCCAATTGCATTACAGATGCCAGAAGCTTTCTTATTATATTGCCCGAAGCGCCAATCAATACTATTTTTCGTGATAAATAACCTGTTAACAAACCTGTTGCAGTACCTAAAATATTGTCCGCCAAGTGAGGTGACGTGGTAATATCATATACTGTGCTCCTGAGAAGGTTAATTGGTTTCAGGCTCTCGAAGGTAATGTAAAATTGATCTCTCAGTAACTGTTCATCAATAGCTTGCTCAACCTTTAATCGTTGAATTGCATTTTTTAATTCGATAGCAGAAGTAATATTTTCCATTTGGTTTATTTAAGGACCTGTTTAATAAAATTATCACCGACTATCCTTTTAATCCACTTATGCATAAAGAGATGTATGAAAATCCCTGTAACTCCGTAAAAAACGGCTAATAAAAAGAATCCATAGTAAATTGTACCAAGAATTTCACCAAGCCAGAGTGCCAATCCCAAATTGCAAAAGAGCAAAAATGATAAATAAAAGACAGCAACAATAGAATTTGGTATGAATGAAGAAACGACATCCGACGCTTTGTCAAGCGTTTTAAGTTTTATCAACTCAAAGCTTGTTTTACCGTATTCAGTAGTTCGCTCAATAAGTGATTCAATAATATTTTCATTCTCTTCCATGACTTCTGTCTTAATGATATTATATAAAAAAACAGGGGTTTTAATTTTGCGATAGTTGTAAGGCCCCGCTTTCAATCGTTAAAATGAGTACAGTATCCTCCATTGAGGTAAGGCTGTACTTTGTATTTTCGTTAAGTATAAGCAATTGACCTTTATCAAGAATTACAGACTCTTTACGGGTATGAAAAATCGCTTGCCCATCAATTATTTGGAATGTAATTGAATCATTCGACTGAAAAGATTCAATTACTGTCCCTTCGTGCATCGCAGTAAGTATAATCTGCTTAATGGGCGTTTTTAAAAGAACCACTGCATTAAGTTCGCCATTCACCCAGCTTTGTTTATGTTTCATCGTATTTACCAAAGCAGGCAAATCGAACATAGGTAATGACGATGAACACGATAAATTATCCTTTAGCAAAAGATAGTTGGCTTTAAAAGTTGCTTTTCCCATAATGCTATTTTTATCCCTTTTTGAATTATTGAGCCTGCTCCAAAAACTGTTGCATTAACTTTTAAAATCAAATTTTCCGAGCAGACCCAATACTTAAATTATTTTTGAACAGTTCAACGACGAGCAGCAGTATTTACTTCTTTTTCGGCCTGTTCTAATTTGTCCTTACCTTTTTGAGCAAAAGCAGTAACATCTTCTTTTACCTGTTCAAATTTTTCAGTAACACTATCAACATACTCATCGAATTTTTCTTTCAATCCCTCTGCATAATTTTCGCCTTTTTTCAAAATTCTTCTTCTGGTACGCGAACCTTTAGCGGGGGCAAATAAAATTCCGACTAATGCACCGGCAGCTACGCCAGCTAAAACTCCTAATAATACTTTTCCTGCACTCATAACTTTTATTTTTAAAATGACTAAATAATTACAATACACAAAGGTTGGTTTCTTATTGATAAAAAGTGTTACACAATTCCCATTAAGAGTTACATCTTTCACACATTGCCAGTTTGGCTCCTCCGAGTGGAGTATTGTGTTATAAAGAGTGATCAGAGATCACCCGGAATCTTTGATCTAAATTTGTTTCCAACCGTTAAGTCGGTAAGTTTTTGTCCAAGTTCATCCAGATCATGACTGAATTTACTTTTGTAGGTGTTCCATTCATTTTGATCATCAGCATAAACAACCATTTTTTTCTTCATTTCCAGATTTATATTTTCAAGTGTATTCAACTTTTCTTTGTAAACCGGATCAGGTAGTTTTCCCCGACGTTGCATTTTAACTTTTAATTCAGCAATACTAATATCGTTGTTCATGATTTTGAAATCAGATACCTTTTTAAAAATGATCCAGTCTTGCATATTTATCGCATCCTTTAATGCAGTAGATACCTCTATAAACTCTTTTTTTATGAAAATTTGCTTACCATGAGATGCCTTCGTTAATTCATAACCAAGCTTGCATGACTCAGACTGGCATCCTGAGAGGATTGTTCCTGTCGTAAGTGCAACCAGCGTAAGGATAAATATTACATTTTTCATTTTTAGTCATTATTAGTAGTTGTGATTTTATCGTAAGAACGAAAAAGCATTTAACAAATGCCCATAAAAAGCAGTGTCAACAAAATTAAAGTCGGCTAAAATGCAGCAATAATCTTTTTCAACTCTTCTTTTGTTTTGCCAAGTCTGATTCGAAGTTTTTTAAACATCTCCTCTTTCTCTCCTTCTTCAAATATCAGATCATTTTCTGTGAGGATTGCAAATTTATGGATAAGCTCACTTTTTTGCTTTTTCCACCCTCTATTTAATTCTGTTGTACTCATAATTCTTTATTCTAAGAGTGAAGTATTTTCATTCTACAAAATTGCAGTTTTTGAAACCTAAAAACGTCACACAATTGCAGATGATTTTTACAACACTCACACATTAAGCACTCTTTATCGTTATTATTTACTATTTTATTGAAAATTCTAAGACTCGTCCTTTGTTGTACGAACCAGGCTAATGCCCGAAACAAAGAATAAAAGACCGAGTACGCCATAAATGATAAGTGCTTTAGTATCACCCGCACCTCCATTGACAAATAATACAGCAGCATAAATAAGACCTCCTATTCCAAGCAGCGTTAGTATCGCACCAAAAATTCTTTTGAGATTCATAATTTCAATTTTTAAATGTGAACATTCATCAGGTAATTAAAATGTCTAAAAGTGCCATAAAATGATCTTTATAAGTATGATCCAAAGATAATCTGCTAAATTTCGGTAACTGTTACACAATTGGGGGAAAAATTTACATTATTCACACATTATAAAATGTGTGAATGATATAACATTTTCAAAGAATTTTATAACGTTATCAATGTTCTATAAATATAATTTTGAGTTTTCTATCTGCAGCTATAAATTTTAATTCTTTTTTCAATATGAAGCCGCTCAATTCGAATAAATCTACTATAAGTAATTTCAAATTTCCCAAATCTCAGACGGGTATTCAAGGCCTGGATGAAATTACATTTGGTGGTTTGCCCAGAAACCGATCAACGCTTTTGTTAGGCGATACCGGATGCGGGAAAACCATAATTGCAATGGAATTCCTGGTAAATGGAATAGTACAGTTTGATGAACCCGCTGTATTCTTGGCTTTTGAAGAAAAAAAGGATGAACTTGTTCTGAATGTGAAATCATTGGGTTACGATCTGGATACGCTTATTGCTAATAATCAAATATATATAGAGCATATTCAGTTTAATCCGGATGAAATAGTGGAAACCGGTATGTATGATCTTGAGGGTTTATTTGTGAGGCTTGAACAAGCAATCTATAAAGTAGAGGCAAAGAGGGTTGTGCTTGATTCGCTGGATAAACTTTTTTACGGCCTCGATGAAAAAATACTTCGTTCAGAATTTCTAAGATTGCTGACCTGGCTCAAGGCAAAAGAGGTAACGGCTATAATTACCTCCGAAAATGGTGATTCCTATCTTACGCGCAGGGGAATCTTAGAATATGTAGCCGACTGCGTAATCGTATTGGATAACCGTGTAACAAATCAAATTACAACGAGGCGATTAAGAATTGTCAAATACCGTGGTTCAATTCATGGCAACAATGAATATCCTTTTACAATTGATGAAAAAGGAGTATCGGTTTATCCAATTATCAGTGAAGCTATCCAACAAGAATCGAGTTCAAAGAGAATTTCTTCAGGCATTAAAGAATTAGACGAAATGCTTGGGAAAAAAGGTTTTTACGAAGGCAGCAGTATTCTTATATCAGGAACGGCTGGTACTGGAAAAACCAGCGTAGCAGCCAGCTTCGCATACAGTGTTTGCAAAGCAAATAAAACCTGTTTGTATTGCGCATTTGAGGAAGCGCCAAACCAGGTAATAAGAAATATGGCCCCCATTGGATTGCACTTAGATCCATTAGTTAATTCAGGAATACTAACTTTTTACTATTCAAGGCCAACAATCCAGAATCTCGAATTGCATTTCATGGCTATAAAGAAAATAATACATGAAATAAAACCTTCGGTTGTTATCCTTGATCCCATTACAAATTTAATGACCGAAGGACCAAACAGCGATATCAGGTCGATGTTGACAAGATTTGTTGATTTTTTAAAAACCCAGCATATAACTGTAATGTTTACTGCGGCGATAACAATTGGATCAATAGAGCGTAATCCGAGCGACGAAGGAATTTCATCAATGGTTGATACATGGATGATGGTGCAGGATGTTGAGGTAGATGCCGAACGCACCCGAAGCTTGTGTGTGATGAAATCAAGGGGTATGGACCATTCAAAAGAAGTTCGTAAGTTTATAATCACATCCAAAGGAATTAGTTTATCGCCCCTTATTTCAATCAAAAATGGAACGATCGCTGATTCCAAACGAAAAGCTAAAGAACATGCTAATTTATCCACCTCAAAAGAATCAATCGGAGTAAAAGAAAGCTCCCGTTCGGTAGAATAGAATCTAAATTGTTTTGTTTGAACATTTTATTCCAAAATAAACTGATTACAATGTCGAAAAAAGTAACGGACAACATATTAAATGCACAGGTTTTAAATGCCAAAGACGGAAAATATATTCTCCGATTATTTGTAACAGGCATTTTGCCCAACTCTGCCAGAGCGGTTATAAACATTATGGCAATTTGTGAGAAATATCTAAAAAACAGGTATGAATTGGAAATTATTGATATCTATCAACAACCCGATTTAGCACTCACGGAAGAAATAATTGCAATACCGGTTTTGATAAAAAAATTCCCTTTGCCGGAACAACGGATGATCGGAGATTTATCGAATATTGAAAAGGTTCTTAAAGAACTTGGCATTATATAATTAACTTTATTTTTAATTGGATGGCAATGAATAGCAAGAAATTTTTAGAAGAGCCTGAAAGGTTGGAACTCGAAAATAGACTACTTCAGCAACAACTAAGGGCTGCCAGAGAATCTATTGAAGTAATCAATAATAAACACATAGATGCATTGGTCATCGCGGATGAAAAAGATCTAAAGGTTTACATAGAAAAAACAGCCGATAAATCTTACCGGATATTAATAGAGAAAATGCACGAAGGAGCTGTTATCCTCAATGATGACAAAACGATTCTTTACTGCAATCCTTATTTTGCAAATATCGTAAAACTGCCGCTACAAAAGGTAATCGGGACAAAATTCGACAATTATGTTGATGCTGCTTCAAAAGAACACATTGAGACCCTAAGAATACGCGACAATGAAATAGTGACTGCTTTAAAGGAAGAAATTTATATATATGCAAGTGATGGCGTGAAAGTTCCAGTACTGATGACTTTAAATTCGATGTTTTTGGATGATATTTTTGTTTTTAGCATTATTCTTACAGATCTAACTATTCAAAATCAGAACCAGGATAAATTAAAGCGCCGGACAAATCAATTGGAACAGATAAATAAAGAACTCGATATTTCAAATAAAGAGCTTATCTTTCAAATCAGTGAAAAAGAAAAAAGGGGAGTTGAATTAAATAATGCAAAAACAGAAGTAAAGGAACTAGTGGGACTTAATACTCATAAAGACAATGTAATGGCTACACTTTCACATGATTTAAGAAGCCCATTGGCCGGAATTATCGGTTTGGCTGAATTGCTTAAAGATGAATTTGAAACCCTTGAGCATAATACAATAAAAGATATGCTGAACCTTCTGTTTAAAGCATCGAAAGATGAGCTAAGTATGCTAAACGAATTAGTAGAGTGGGCAAGAATTAAATATGCGTCTGAAGCCTTTTCTCCAACAAAAATTGAGCTTTCTGAATATGTTAAAAGAGTTTTTAATACTTTAAATGAAATTGCAGTTGCAAATAAAATACAGCTTTATAATATAACAGAGAAAGATATAAGTGTTTATGCGGATGAGAACATGTTACTATCCATACTTCAAAACATCGTTTCAAATTCGATAAAACATACGCTGGCAGGTGGAAAAATTACAGTATCAACCAAAATTAAAGAGGATAAAATTGTCATTGAGGTAAAGGATTCGGGAATAGGAATGTCGAAGGAAATAAAGGACCAACTTTTTACACCTCAATTAACCATACTTTCGAATGCGAGAAAAGAAAATAAGGGTGCAGGTATCGGATTATTATTAGTAAAGGGATTTGTGGAAAAAAATGGTGGTGAAATATGGGTGGAAAGTGTTGAGGGTGCGGGCTCTTCCTTTTATTTCACGCTACCTGCGATGAAGTATGCATAACACAAGAGGAAAAGCCGGCTGAAATATGAAGAATAATTAAATTATGAATTAATTGATAAAGAGAGGATAAGAACATCCATAACTTTAGCCTTTATTCTTACTTGTCACCATCACAGCGATTCCTCCAACAAGCAATACGACTCCAACAATTGGTGACCAGTTAACTGGATGACTCTTTTCAGCATTTATTTCAATCGGTCCTAAGTCTACCACTTTTTCCTTGGTAACATAGGTGAAGCCTGTATAAATAATCATAATTGCTCCAATTACAATAAGGACAATTCCTAAGGGTTTTGACATAATTTTAACTTTTTAATTTTGTATTGAGGTGTAAATAATTTTTTACCTGAATATTAATTCCAACATCCTGCTGGTGAAAACACCAACAGGAGCTGATTAAATAAAACGCAAATTTTTAAAGTATTGTACGATTTCCCTGGATAACTCTGAATAATATTGCAATGACTGCAATAACAAGAAGTACGTGAATGATTCCTCCTGTACCATAACCCACGAATCCAATAAGCCATGCAATGATTAAAATGACAGCAACGAGGTAAAGTAAATTTCCCATGATGATTATTATTAAATGTTAAACTATTATTAATCGTTAAAATGTTAAACTTCTAATTTTAGCAATCTCTGTTTTGAATACACTTTGACGAAGTAAAGATAATCCCCATAAGACTTCAGAACATTACAAAATTCTTGAAATTAGTTACATGATTCACACATGCTAATTAGGTGATATGTTTTAAGAAAAGATGTTAGTTTTCACAATTAAAACATACTAAATGTTTTAAAAGCGATTTCCATGGAATTGACATGCCTTTGCATTGGTTAGATAGTTTGGTTGGTTTTGGTAAAAGGATGGAGCCGCCCGGTTCTGTCCTTTTCATTTTTGTAAATTACGATTCCGTTTCAGGCAAGAGCGAAATCCCTTTGGATCTAAACTTTTAAAGCCTGTTATTCAGCCTTGTTAATGGTTAATTCCCCCTTAAACGCCCGCTGGCTCAAACTGCCATACAAATTCTCCAACTCCTGCAAACTGCTTTTGTATTGCTCTTTAAGGACTTCCGTCTTTTCAACTATTTGGGCAAATTGGATTTGGAGGTCGGTCGAAGGTTTTATCATTTTTATCTTTTCAAATTCACCTTTTGTTAAAATCTTCTTCATTCCCTTTGATGCATGGTTTTGTATATACTTCTTTGAGATTTTAAAAAGCCAATATAAAACAAAGGTTCAAAATCTTTATTTGGCTGAATTGCATTAATTTGCTGATTAAATGAAACAGTTCTATTTGTTAATGCCGCTCGCCCGACAGATTCAATACTTCCAGCTATACAAGCCACAAGTAAAGCTCCACTTTCGATAGTTCTTGCACTTTTCAACCCAGACTTGGAAAGATATTCAAAGGCATCACTTATATATATATTTTCGCTTTTAATGTTATCTGTTTTAATCCATTCAATAAAATTTGAAGAATAATTTTCAGCATTTTTCCTTGGTGGTGTATTACCTGTAATTATTTGGCCAAAATTCTTCAAGTGAATTTTCTTCCAATTCTTATCATTCTTCACCGGATCTCCAAACATCTCTAAAAACGTGCTTTTCAAAAACTCATCCAAAAGGCGAATGCTTTCTTTTCGCTGACTTATTAAATCCTCTGCTTTGGAAAGAAGGTTGGCGATATGAATCTGTTTGGGAAGAGAGGTTAATTTTATCTTTTCATTTAAGTAATCATCAAGCTTCAAGTTTATAATCCCGGTTGTTTTATTTTGGAATTTTAAAGTTCGACCTCTTGTATGAGCAATAAATAGCTGATAAAATAAATACTTTGGATATATTTTACTGCAATCAGGTCTAAGAATGGATGTGAAATTATTGCAAAGAAGATTTTCATTGGTTTTTATATCAAAAAAAACAACCCGTCCAACAGGTTGATTTGGACTTCCACCGGATTTCTCAATAATAATATCACCTTCAATTAATTTCTTTTGTTCAATTTTTTTGATATCGATGTCGCGAAATACAACTTTTTCAAAATCAATTATTCCAATATTTGTAAAATTTGCTGTGCGTATAACTTTTACTCCTTCACCAGGTAAAGCTTCATTACCCCATTCACCTGAAATTTTTGCTGTGATAAGATCCTTTATTTTTGCTTGCATTATATTATCTCTTTCAATTCATTCATCTCTTTCACAATTACCGATTCCAAAGAAAATAACTTATCCAAAATATCTTTTGAAGATTGATACACAACTTCCTCATATACTTCTTCTTTGTATTTGCTGATGCTTAAATCGTAAGCGTTTTCAACAATTTCTGATTTTGGGACGAAGAAGTATTTGCCCCTTCTGTCTGAACTTTGATTTGTTTGATTATCCTGATTATCTTTCACTGCTTCGTTTGAATCAGTTGTCGCTTTTTTAATCATGGTAATCCCTGAATCATGCGAATCATGGGTCAGACTATTGTTCCGACGGTTTTGGTATTGCACCACAATGTCGGGTAAATCGCTATTGTCGATCTTGTTCCGTTTATCGTCGAGACTATAACCGTCGGCCTGCATATCGTAAAACCAAACATGATTGGTTTCGCCGCCTTTTGTAAATAGCAGAATAGCAGTGCTTACCCCGGCATAAGGTTTAAATACGCCGCTGGGCATGGCAATCACCGCTTTCAGCTCAGCTTTGTCGATCAGCATTTTACGCAAGGTAACAAAGGCGTTTCCACTGCCAAACAGCACACCCTGCGGAACAATAACTGCCGCCGTTCCGCCCATTTTCAGCATATTAAAAATCCGCTCCACAAAAAGTAATTCGGTTTTGGTGGTTGGCAGTTTCAGTATTTCGTTGATGTCGCCTTTATCGATATTGCCTGTAAATGGCGGGTTGGCCATTACGATATCGAACTGGTTGTTTTCGTTGTAGCTTTTGCTTAACGTGTCTTTGTAATCGATATTTGGCTCGTCAATGCCGTGCATCATCAGGTTCATAATTCCCAAACGAACCATGGTGGTATCGATATCGTAACCAAACATGCTTTGCTGCAGGATGTCTTTCACATTCTGGGTGAGCATGGCACTCATGGTTGCGCGCTCGAAACCATCTTCGTCAATAACGAGTTTCGACGGATCGGTTTTTCGCACCATATCGGCAAGCAAATATTGATAATATCCCAGGATAAATCCCCCGGTGCCGCTACTTGGGTCGGCCATCCGCTGTCCTAACTGCGGGGCAACCAATTCGGCCATCAGTTTTATAATGTGGCGTGGCGTGCGGAATTGTCCATTCTTTCCGGCGGAAGCAATTTCGCTCAGCAACATTTCGTACACATCGCCCTGTATATCCTGGAATGCCTGCCCGCCTTCGGTGGCATCCTTTTCGATTTCAGTAAAAAGTTGTTCGATGATGTTGATCGCTTCCACCAGCAACGATGCTTTGGGCATGATGAACACCGCATTGGCCATGTGCTTGGTAAATAGCCCTTCACCATTTTTCACAATGGCAAATTCGGAATTGTCCGATTGAAATTCTTTCAGAAAAGGGAACACCTTAATTTGAACGTGCAGTAACATTTCGTCGGCTGGCCGGCGTTTGAAATTGCTCCAGCGCAGTTCGCTCTTATCAATTTCGTCGCTGCTGCCCGGCACTTTGAATTTACCGCTAAACCGCGATATATATTTCTCCCCGGTAAACTCTGCATCGCGTTCGCGTTTGGCTTCCAGATCGTCCAAACGTTTCATGAAGATTAAATAGGTGATTTGCTCGATGGCTGTAAGCGGGTTGCTGATTCCTCCACTCCAGAAGTTCTGCCAGAGTTTTTCGATCAGCGATTTAATAGCTGTATTGTTTTGTAACATCTTATTATTTAAGCATTTTTATACCGATACCGGTGATGATGGCAACCCCAAAACTCAATAGGGTGCCAATGAGTACATACTCTGTTTTAGGCGTATCATCATCCTTGAACCGTAGTATTGATTTTCCGGCGATGATAAAACCGACTGCGGCAAATTGACCGTATAAGATCAAAGTAAGCGCGATAATCCTTTCTGTTATTCCAATCAGCCTTCCTGCTTTTGCAATTCGGCTTTCATCAACAATGGCCATTTCATACGCTTTAAAAACCTCCCTGATAAAAATATTGGCAGGTTTTGTACAAAAAAGATAGCCGGCAATGATTAACAACCAATATGTATTAATCGGCAATTGAATGAATGGACTGATCGGAAACAAGTTGTTGAAAAGCAGAATAACCCCTACTAATACAAGTAGATGTAATGTCTGGTCTATAAAAAAGGTATATCCGGCAATTTTTTTGTTGTCGACTATTTTTTTCTTGAACCCGTCAATTAACAGATGGAACACTGCAATTACCAGGGAAGCCAACACAAATAAATATTGGAAGGAGAGCAACCATGATATTACAAATACGACCAGTACATGCCATCTCAGATTTTTACTTTTGAACCCGTGCGTATTTTTATCCTTTGCCCAAACCTCACTTTGAAAAGTAAAATCGGCCAGGAGATGCGCACAAAACTGAAGAATTATTAAATCTGCAAGACTCATATTGTTTCAGTTTGGGATTTGATTTTTTTTTCAAAAAACAATACTGCTTTCTCAATGGCATTCCATCCTGCGCTCGTTGAATGCCCATTAATGGTGGCTTGCTTTTTCTTAAGAACTCTTGCTATAAACAATTCATCATAGCCAAGTAGTTTTAGATATAAAACCTGACTTTGCTTTGCAGTACATTTGCTTAGTAATACATCCAGAAGAGCAAGTAAAGGGGTAATTTCATCGTCGAGGTTTTTGTCATTTGTTTTTATAAACAAAGTATCAATGTCGTTTAGTTAACAAAGATATCTAAAAGTCCTTATTTTATTGGATTTTTAGCAATAATAGTTCTTTGAAATTTTGTAGTTAGTCGGG
>JAAFHB010000098.1 GCA_010906965.1 Mariniphaga sp.
AAGGTGCACATCCTGCCCTCGTCCGAACGGCATTCACATCAGCCATCGCTTTGGCCATATCACCTTTCCACCAATACGCTTCGGCACGTAGCAAATACGTTTCGGCCAGACGAAAGACATACCAGTCATACGAACCACCCTGAGGTTGTATTCTTCGCGGATCGGGATTGTACAATTTATAATGCGGCCAGCCAAACCAGTTGCGAATGGTATCGGTGGTTAAAACTTTGCCGGCAGCATCAAATAATTGCATTGGTTTATTGTAATACGGATTTGTTTTAAGATTTGGATGATTGTAAACCAAGTCCTCCATATTCATCCAGTTATATTTTTTATGTCGTAAGTCATTCGGATCATCCCAGATCATCCGCTGTGAATAATTAGTGGAACGAGCCCTACCGATCCCACGGCCAAAGGTTTCGACTAACTTAATATCCTGACCAGCAATATCTGATGTGCCGGGGCCTTTACCATCGGGTGTTTTGAAGAAATTCGAATTTGAAACTCCCCAGAAAGGAACTGCCTGACGCATAATCTGAAGATCAAGTCTTGAGTCGATCAGATCTTCCTTCGACATGGCCATCATTAAAACTTCTTTGTTCGCACCAATTGCCTTGTTCGCCCACCAATGTAAACGGGAAATCACATCGTCGCGTACAACTCCCATTTTTGAAAGATAATCTCCTTCTTCCTTTGGAATTGTGCCAAACGGAGTTTTCATCAAACTGTAAACGCCTCCATCAATCGCACCGTTAGCAGCTGCAATTGCCGCATCAAAATCGCCCAGTGCAAGGTCGATTTTAGTCAACAAATGTTGACAGGCACCCTTCGTTACACGACCACGATCCACATTATCGGTACACCATAGTGCCGCAAACTCCATGTCCTTTTTAATCTTTTGAAGAATAACTTCGCGCTTGGTTGAATAAAAATCAAGCTTTGGTTCGGTAATCTCTTTCCCGATAAAAGGAATATCACCAAATTGCTGGGTCATGCGGTAGTACCGGTATGCACGGTGAAAATAGGCAGCACCCAAAACAGCATTTCGTTCAGCCTCATTCGTAAATTTGGTCTGGTCGATAC
The DNA here is from genome assembly GCA_010906965.1 of Mariniphaga sp. GTDB lineage: Bacteria > Bacteroidota > Bacteroidia > Bacteroidales > Prolixibacteraceae > JAAFHB01. The sequence goes on from JAAFHB010000098.1 coordinate 1,084, forward strand.
GGGATATCACCACATTGGCATATTTGATCCCGTTATAACCTTCGAGCCAATACCAGCCAATCCTGTTATAGTCAGTGTTATTCAATTGAGAACTCGGTGTGATCTGAATGTTCATGTTCATAGCCGGACCCGGTTTATCGGTAGTGCCTTCCACACAAACTTCTGAGAATATCAGTTCAGTGATTAACGGAGCTCCATCACTGTAAAACTCGTATCGTATATTCCGTTCGCAAGCTGTTAATGCTCCGTACATTCCACGCGCGTCGACGAATGCATTTTCAGGAGTAAAGATTGAAAGCGGTTTCGGTTCCAACCATTTTTCACTGCAGTTCACCATCCCCATTGCTAAAGGGATGAAAAGCAGGATTCGAAGAAATGAATTTATATTTTTTGTCTTCATTTGTAAATAGCTTTTTAAGTGAATTACAGTGTTAAGTTGATACCCAAAGTAAAAGTACGGGGCGAGGGACCGTTCGTAAGGTTATTATTGTCATCGGGATTGCGATACTGTTCAGGATCCCAGAATTTCCATTCTGGTGCCCAATAGCCAACATTTCTGATTGTCCCAAAAATCTTAAGGTTACTGATTTCAACTTTTTTCAGTAAAGCTTGAGGAACGGTATAAGAAAGACTGATATTATCGAACCTTATAAATGACCTGTTTCTCCAAACATTAAATGAAGCACCGCCCTCGTTGGAATAAATACGGGCATAATCATTTGTTGGATTTTCAGGCGTCCAATAAGGAGTTATATAGGCATTTACACGTTCAGGAAATCCATCGCGGTTTTTTGCCACGTTGTAAGTTCCATAATGTCCCCAATTGGAATAGAATGAAAGAGAAAGATCGAAATTTTTATAAATATTAAACTCCTGACGTAGGTTCCAGCGGTATAGTGGTTCTGTTTGTCCCTGAAACTGATTGTCCAATTCATTTATTTTACCGCTATTATCAACATCTTCGAGGTGGAAGTCGCCAGGATATTGGCCATATTTGGCAGCTTCTGTCTCTTCACCTTTTTGCCAGACTCCCAAAATCTTAGGTTCCCAAATCTGGCTTATAGGATGTCCGATAAACCATTTATTACTCGTATCGTCACCCTCGCGTGTACCAATTATATTGCCTTGGGCATCCTTAACATTAACCTGATCGCCATAAAGGTGGACAATTTTGTTTTTGTTATAGGAAATATTAAAAGCACTGCGCCATTTGAAATTTGTATGATCAATTATTCTGGCATTTAGTGTAAACTCAACCCCATTATTTTCCAATTCACCAAGGTTTGTTGCCACTGAATTAAAACCTAATAGATCCGGTAACTTCCTGTCAACCAAAAGATCCAGCGTATTCATCTTGTAGTATTCAATCGACCCGTCGAACAACCCGTCTTTGATAGAGTAGTCCAAACCGAAATTTAAAGCACGGCCCTTTTCCCATTTCAGGTCTGGATTTGCCATCCTATTTACATACAACTGGTTACTTTCGTAAATAGTTCCAGAAAGTGTTTGATAGGGGTATTTACCAATACTCATAGAAGATAAGGCATCGTACCGGCCGACTTCGCGGTTACCATTCTCACCCCATGAGGCACGAAGTTTGGTATAGGTGAGGATGTTGTTCTTAAAAAAAGCTTCGTCCGAAATAACCCAACCCAAAGCAGCAGAAGGGAATGTTCCACGAGGATTCCGAAGTCCGAAAGCAGAATAACCATCACGACGAACAGATAGTGTCAACATGTATTTGCTTCTATATGAATAGAACACACGAGCCATTAACGCATCGCCGGTACTGTATTCATCATTACTGCTGATACTGTTCGATGTACTTTTCCCTGCACTCATATTGTGAAAACCCAGGGCATCAGTAGGAGAAAACCCTTGCGTCGACATGGAGTTTTGCCAGCTTTGATACTTCTCGGCATTGGCAAGCAAGGTAACATCGATTTGATGAAATTCCTTGATTGTTTTATTCCATTTGATCAAATGATCTAACTGCCAGCTATAGATTTTACTTTGCTCACGGTTTGCCTGACCACCAAATTTGGCCCACTCTTCATGAAGAGCCGATTGATGATTCATATATTCATACCACTCAAAGCGTGGCGCAAAATTCATTTGATAGGAAATCCCAAAAGGTAATTTAATCTTTGCATATAAATTATTAGTCAATGTGTTATATTCCTTTCTGCGACTCTGAAATATCTTATCATACAAAGGATGCTTGGCACCGCGACCCAGGTCATCAACCGGACTAATTCTTAAAGTTACACCATCATCTTTGTATATTGAACCCCACGGAGAGTTATTTACAATTCTTGTCCAGTCTGCCCGGATAGCGCTTTCATCACGATTTGCAAATTGAACATTCACACCTACATTTAACCAATCGTTTACTTTGGCATCCAAATTAAGCCTGCTTCGGATAGCGGCAAAATCATCACCAACAATAACACCTTCATTTTTATTATAACCCAGTGACCAATAATAGCTTATTTCATCTTTTTTACCGGATAACGAAAGATTGTGATCCTGCCTTAGACCATTCTGAAAAACCATATCGTTCCAATTGGTAGGTGTTCCGGCTTTGTAATTTTTAAGCTCAACCGGTAAAAGGCCCAATCGTGGCAACCAAATATCCAATAGTTCACCCGTTGAGCCATCTCTCCACATCGCTTCCGTTACACCAGAAGGTAACTTAGTTGGATCATCAAATTTGTATTGCTTTTGATTGGTAGCAGCATTGTAATAATTCAATGATTTCATTACGTCGGTACGCCAGTTAATAAAATCGTAAGGATCATGAACATCCTGCAGCGTCGCTATTGCAGCAATACCAACACTTGAAGTCAGGTTAATCATCGGCTTTCCTTGTTTTCCCTTTTTTGTGGTAACTATAACCACACCATTTGCTGCTCTTGCACCATAAACAGCAGAAGAAGAAGCATCCTTTAATACATCAATTGTTTCGATATCATTTGGATTGATATCTTCCATTCCTCCCTGATAAATAACACCATCAAGAACAATCAATGGAGAAGAACCTGTTTTAAGTGTATTGTCACCCCTGATTTCTAGGTCGCCACCTCCTTTTGCAAGAGATGAAAAACCAACACTCAAACCGGCAATGTTTCCACGAAGGATATCCTGCACAGATTGCGGTTTTTCATTTTCGAGCCGTTCGGTTTTAACAGATGCCACGGAGCCGGTCAGGTCTCTCTTTTTAGCACTCCCATAGCCAATTGCAACGACTTCATCAACCTGAAGCGTGCTTTCTTCCAATGTAACATTAATAACTGTTTGGTTTGCCACTGCCATTTCAATGGATTTAAATCCAATAAATGAATAAACCAAAGTTGAATTTGGATTTCCAACAGCCAAAGTATAGTTACCATCAACGTCCGTAACTGTACCCGTAGTTGTCCCCTTTACAATAATAGTAACTCCAGGTAAGGCTTCTCCTGATTTGGCAATTACCTTACCCTTAACAGCTTTTGTTGATTGCGCCATGACATTCGCCGGGGGCGAAAGCAAACTAAACAAAATAATCAAGGCACTTAGCAAAACAGCTCCTGATGCTTTGATACGATGGAGCATGCATCTCAAATTTTCTCGATTTTTCTTTTTCATAAATAATCTTGAATTAATAGCGTGAAAACAAGAACAATAGTTAGCAAATTCAATAATTAACCTTTTTTTAACACTGGTTAATTATTTTTTGCAAATATATTTGTTCGAAAAAGCTTATTGCAATATTTTTTTTGCAAATACTTGTACTATATTTGCAAGAATCGTCAATGAAGAAAGCTATTACTACTAATCAATTTTACAGATATGAAACCATTCAAAGAAGTGATTAATTATCCGGTTGATAATTCTTTTATAATCAAATACGATGACTTCCCCCATTTCACCTTTCCGTGGCATTTTCACGATGAGTACGAAATCGTTTACATTATCAAGAGTTTTGGCAAAAAATTTGTTGGCGATTCAGTTTTAGAGTTCGGCCCTGGTGACTTATCCATATTTGGTAGTAAGCTCCCCCATTTTTATATGAACGATCAGGTATATTACAACAATGATCCTAATTTTATAGTCAATGCAATCGTTGTTCAATTTCCGCCAAGTTATTTTCCGCCATCACAGTTGCAACGCCCGGAATTCGGGTCGGTGAAAAAACTTCTAAATCGGGCCAGTGTAGGGTTAAGTTTTTTGTCAGAAACAGCTGTAAATGGAGGAGAGATACTCATGGAGATGCTCAGAACAAATGGGATGGAACGCCACCTTTTGTTTGTAAAACTGATCAATTATCTTGGAAATTGTGAGTCAAAACCCATTGCCACAATTGATTATACCAATTCAATTGACGATTTGGGAGAACCTCGAATGGCGAAGATCTACAGGTTCACAACTAGAAATTACAATAGGAAAATTTCGCTGGAGGAGGTTTCATCAATTGCGGGCATGAATTCTGCCGCTTTCTGTCGCTTTTTTAAACAAAAAACCGGTAAAACATTTGCACAATTTGTTAACGAACTAAGAATAAATTATTCATGTAAGTTTTTAAAGCATGGAATTCAGACGGTTGCAAACATCAGCAATGAGTCAGGCTTCAATAATCTCTCAAATTTCAACCGCCAATTTAAACGATTTATCGGAAAATCACCATCGGAGTATAGAGAGTTATTTAAGGAATAAATGCCCAATAAAAAATGCAAGATTTTCATATACAGATCCAGGGAACCAGCAACTGGCAATAGGTGGCTTTCTGCAAATTGCCAGCTGCCAATCGTCAGTCTTTCATTTATAAAATTTTAATAGCGCGTAATTTTTTTCTCATGCGCGATTCGATTTAGAACCATAATTTCGTATTTTTATAAAAATATCTCAGGCGAAATGTGTGGCAGATATATCCTTATTCAGAAAGCAGAGGTTATTGAAAAACGTTTTGGGGTAAGCATCCCCGATACGATCAACCTTGTTCCTTCGTATAATATTGCGCCAGGAAAATATGCTCCTGTAATCACAAACGACCATCCGCATGAAATTCAACTGTTTCGGTTTGGCATGACACCTTCGTGGATGACGAAACCAAACCTGTTTATTAATGCACGCTCGGAAGGTGACCACAATTCGGATAACAATCCAAACTATACCGGTGCAAAGGGAATCATCACAAAACCGGCATTCCGTAAGCCGATCAGAAGTCAGCGATGTTTGATTCCTGTAGATGCATTTATTGAAGGGCCTGAAAAAGAGAAATTAAACAAACCATTTGTCGTTTACTTACGCGACAAAGTCCGGCCATTTGCTTTTGCCGGAATCTGGGATAGTTGGAAAAACCCGGAATCGGGAGAATTGATCTATTCATTTGCAATTATCACCACTGTAGCGAATGATTTAATGCGTAAGATTCATCATCCAAGATGTCCTGTCATTCTTCATCGCAGCGATGAAAAAAACTGGCTTTCAAATAGTTTACCATTGTCAGAAATAACCCGGTTACTGGTTCCTTACCCTTCTGAATTAATGAATGCATATCCCATTGCACCAACCATAAAAAATCCAAAAGCCGACGATCCGGGTTTGATTCATCCCGCAGGACAACGATTAATGCCTGAAACGACAATAAATAGCAGTACCGAAGTCCGGATTACCGGAATGGGTCGCAACAGGAATTTTGGATTTGATGAACACAATCCCTTGGGACTATGAAGAGAGAGGGAGATGGGACGATGGGAATCAGAATAGTCTTTTACTCAGCGAATGATTTTGCTCATGAAGTAACAACCACTTTTTCCGTTCCAGACCACCGGCATATCCGGTTAGTTTCCCATTCTGTCCGATGATACGATGGCACGGGATGATGATTGGTAAAGGGTTTTTTCCATTTGCCATTCCGACTGCTCTGCTTGAATTCTCAGATTTCACCTCGTAAGCAATTTCTAAATAACTTTTGGTAGCGCCATAACTCACCGCAGCAACCTTTTTCCAAACACTTTTTTGAAATTCTGTACCTTCAGGATTCATTGACAAATCGAAGATCTGACGGCTTCCCGAGAAATATTCTTCAAGTTGCTTTTGAGCAGTAATCAGAATATCAGGAATATATGACCCATTTCCAATATACTCTGCATTGAATGTAATTGATTTAAGCTGCCATTCGTCCGAACCCAACATTAAAACTCCGATCGGACTATCCATCGTTTTAAAATAGTTTGCCATATTTAATCAAGATTGAAGTGCGTCGAAATATATTGAAATAAGTTGAAATTTTGGATTTTCAGGTTTAAAAAAAGCTCGTCGGAATCCGGCGAGCTTTTTTATCGAACAAAGAATCAACAACTTATAGTTCTCTGATTTTTAAATTACGGAAGGCCACTTCATTTCCGTGGTCCTGCAACAGGATATAACCATCATCAATATCACCAAACCCCGGTGCTTTATTGAATTTACTCTGGGTAATGTGTTCCTTAAACGAATCAGAACCTCTTACAATCTCAAGAACTTTAACGCCATTGAGAAAATGAGTCACCTTTTTACCGTCAACCTCAATCCTTGCACGGTTCCACTGACCAACTCCGTTCACTCTTTTAACCGGTTGGGAAGGGTCAAATACCCTAGAGTCTGCTTTTACCAAATCGTAAAGCGATGCGAGGGTACGATTCCCATCAGTGCCCAACTTGGCATCGGGGTGTCTGGCATCGTCAAGGACCTGGAATTCAAAACCTACGGTATTTGGTTTCCCGGGTTCTGACTGGATGAAATATTTAATTCCACTGTTCGCACCTTCAGTAATTTTGAAATCGACTTCAAGCACAAAGTTTTTATATTTCTTTACGGTAACAATATCTCCGCCACCTTTATTATCACCCTTGTTCGGAATAAGCATTCCATCTTCGATCGTCCATCCTTTATCGGGGAAAGTGGACAAACCTGCACCACGCCATCCGGTTGTGGTTTTTCCGTCCCAAATCAATTTCCAGCCATTGGTTTTCTCATTAGCAGTGAGGGCATTATCAAGATAACTAACTTCAGCAACGCTTTTGTCCATTTTCTTACGATTGGCTTCAATATCTTTCGTCATAATCCTGATATTCCGCCATGAAATAGTTTTACCTGCATTGGTTTCATCTTTTCCGATGGCATGAACCTGAAGTGCAATAAAACCGGAAGGTGTCATATCATCAACAAGGTTAGCGCACGGGACATCATTCAACCAGGTACGGATTGAATTTCCGATTGCTTCAACACGGTATTTATTCCAGACAGCACGCTTGTAACTCTTCTTCGCTGCCTGATTATATTCCATCGGATAAAGCCAGCCTCTGCGGGCTTCATCATAGATACCTGCCGACCAGCCTCTTGGAGCGTCATCACATTCGATCTGGTAACCGTGAACACGACCGTTGTTATAATCAGGTTTACTTAACGACCTGATCTGAACGCCTGAATTGAGACCTGTGTCCATTTTCATTTCGTATTCGAGAATAAAATCCCCAAATATCTTTTTTGTAGCCAGAAAAGTGTTGGGAGAATTTGTTTTGCTCGTTCCAACAATTTCGCCTTTCACAATAGTATATTCAGCCGTTCCATTAAGCCGTTCCCAGCCGGTTAGGTCTTTCCCGTTAAAGAGTTTTTCCCAATTACCTTTGGCCGCATACGTGCCAAACGAAATAGCAACCAGAATTACAAGTATTACAATCTTTCTCATCTTTGTTGAAAGTTTAATTCATTTTTAGTTTAAAAACCGGGTGCTAAGATAGACTAATTTTAGATAATTCCGTTGCCGCCAACGGGAATTTTTAATGCCTAAGAATCAAATATTTTAACGGAAGCACGAAGACTAAATCTGTCTATATTTTTTTCAAATCGTGATTAAATTGAAGTACTTCTCCCTTTTTCGTAGCCACAGTGTATTTTTTATCACCATAACGAATTGTCAATGGGTAACCAGCGGTTGAAAGTACTTCAAGACGAACCAGTTGACCATCTTTCCATTCGAAATCAAGATCAAATCCTTCACGGGCTCTTACTCCACGAATATGTCCGTTTGGAATAGCATCCGGAAGTGCTGGCAAAATGTCGATTGCATTAAGATGACTTTGCATCAGCATTTCGACAATACCCGAAGCGCCTCCAAAATTGCCATCAATCTGAAATGGCGGATGTGCATCGAAAAGATTAGGATATGAACCACCACCCGTCATTTTTGTACCCGTCTGACCAGTAGGCCTGAGCAACATTTGAACCATATTCCAGGCATGGTTGCCATCGCGAAACCGGGCCCAGAAGTTTATTTTCCAGGCAAGGCTCCAACCTGTTCCTTCATCACCACGGGCGATCAATGATTTTTTAACTGCATCCATCAACTCAGGTGTATCCTGCCAGTTGATTTCCTTCCCCGGATGAACTCCCCACAAATGGGAGACATGACGGTGTTTATTCGTTGGATCATCAAGGTCAGCAACCCATTCCTGCAACTGACCAAATTTCCCAATCTGATAAGGTGCAATTTTCGGTAAGATAATTTTGAGTGAATCAGCAAATGACTTGTCCTTATGAAGAATTGCCGAGGCTTCGATACAGTTTTTGAAAAGACTTTTGATGATCTCGTGATCCATTGTCGGGCCGGAAACTAAACCACCGTTTTCGGGAGAATTGGAAGGACACGAAACCAGAAATCCTGTCTTTGGATCTTTAACAAGATAATCCATATAGAATTGGGCTGCACCTTTCAGTACAGGCCAGGCTCGTTGGGCAAGAAAGGCTGTATCACGATTGTATAAAAAATGCTCCCAGAAATGGCTGGCCAACCATCCGCTACCGGAAACCCACATGCCATGATTTGAATGATTGATCGGTGCCGCTCCTCTCCATAAGTCGGTGTTGTGATGCAAAACCCATCCTTTGGCATTGTAATGAACCATGGCCACTTTTTGACCCGAAGGAACAACCTCTTCAATCATGCGGAACAAGGCATCGTGGCATTCGCTGATATTCAATGGCTCAACGGCCCAGTAGTTCATCTCCGTGTTGATGTTCACCGTATATTTACTATCCCACGACGGATTCAGTTTATCATTCCAGATTCCTTGAAGATTAGCCGGATAGGTTCCCGGGCGACTACTCGAAAGCATCAGGTAGCGACCATACTGAACGTAAAGTGCAGCCAATGAATTATCCATTTTTGCAGGTACTTCCTTAATCCGAAGATCTGTCGAAAGGTTTTCGGACGAAGAACTGCCCAAATCAATTTCGAACCGGTTAAAATAGAACTGATAATCTTTGATATGGGTTTGTTTTACCCCATCGAATTTCTTACTGTCAATTGCTGAAAGGTATTTATTGCATCGCTGCACCGGGTTTCCGGAAACATCTTTAGGATTAACAAAGTTGGTTGCGGCAACAAGATAGATCACTGCTTCATCTGCCTTTTCGACAATCAACTGATTATCTTTAACAGATGTTTTTCCACCTTTAATGTTCATTTTTAACCTCGCCGTACCAGTCAATACTCCGTCTTTTACTTTCACATTCAATTCTATTGTTCCATCCTTTTTTGCAATTGAAGTAAATCCCTCATGAAGTGCGGAGAGAGAAAGATCAAAAGAGATTGCCTGTTTTTTATCCGCATTTAAACTCACTGCAATAGTCTGATCGGGAACGCTGGCAAGGTATTCGCGGGTATAAGTAACAGTGCCCGATTTATAAGTAGTCTTGCAGAGAGCTGTTGACAGGTCGAGTTCGCGCCGATAACTGGTCACTTCACCCTGGTTGCGAAATTTAATCCATAAGTCTCCAAATGGTTGATACTTGCATTGTCCAAGGGGTACGCTCATAAACTTCTCCATCGCAAGCGTCTCTGCCTCCTTTTGCTTTCCCTGCCAGATCAGATCCCTGATTTGACCCAAATATTTTGAGGCACCTGCGTGAGAGTAGTCATGCGGAGTGCCAGTCCAGAGCGTTTCCTCATTAAACTGAATATGCTCTTCTGTAGTTCCCCCGAAGACCATCGCCCCAAGCCGGCCATTTCCAATAGGAAGCGCCTCTTCCCAAATTGCAGCAGGTTGGCTGTACCAAAGTTTTAATGATTTAGCCAGGGATTGACTGTTACATTCAGTTGAAAAAGTAAATATTAACAGCAAAAAAGCTAATCCTGAAACATATTTCTTCATAATATTTAATTTTGGGATATCTGGTAATGTCGGTAAAAGTAACAATAAAAAAAATTGGGCACCCTGATGCAATGACCAGAGAGCCCAAAAATATACTAATATCTAATTGAATTAAGATTCCAGGTCGTTTTCACCTGCAACGTAACCAAAATTTGCAAGGATGCCACCGTCAACAAAAAGCAGATGTCCATTCACATAGTTACTTGCGGCCGAAGCAAGGAATACTGCTGCGCCAGCCAGATCTTCTGCTTCACCCCAACGACCAGCCGGTGTGCGGGTCATCACAAGATTATTGAACGGATGACCATTGACGCGGATTGCTTCTGTCTGAGCAGTTGCAATGTAACCCGGCCCAATACCGTTTGCCTGAATATTATGCTTTGCCCATTCGCAGCACATATTTGCGGTCAAGAGTTTAAGTCCACCCTTTGCTGAAGCATAAGCAGATACGGAATTCCGGCCATAAATGCTCATCATCGAACACATATTAATAATCTTTCCTCCTCCGCGGCTAATCATCGAAGGAACAACACGTTTAGAGACAATAAATGGCGCCACAAGGTCAATATCAATTACCTGACGAAAATCTGCTACCGGCATATCAAGAATTGGAATTCTTTTGATAATTCCTGCATTATTCACAAGAATATCTATTGGGCCAACTTCTGACTCAATGATTCCAATTCCTTTGTCAACATCTTCTTCCTTGGTGACGTCAAAAACAACGGTAAAAACATCGATTCCGGCCTCTGCATAAGTTTTTTTACAGGCCACAAGACGTTCTTCAAAAATATCGTTTACACAAATTTTGGCACCTGCAGCAGCAAGTCCTTTGGCAATTGCCATTCCAATACCATGAGTTCCTCCGGTTACAAGAGCCACTTTACCTGTCAAATCAAACATTTTCATATATATACGTATTTAAAATTTTTCCTGTTCAAATAGATCACCCATTTTATCTGAGTTCATTCGTCGCAACAATATCCATGTCGCCATAGTTGAGGTTCTCGCCAGCCATTCCCCAAATAAAAGTGTAGTTGCTCGTTCCTGCAGCTGAATGAATCGACCAGGTAGGCGAAAATACAGCCTGTTCGTTTTGCATCCAGATATGACGGGTTTCTTTGGGATCACCCATGAAATGACAGATCGCCTGCTCTTTGGGAACTTCAAAATAGAAATAAGCTTCCATGCGCCGGCTGTGTGTGTGTGCAGGCATTGTGTTCCAAACACTTCCCGGTTTAAGTTCAGTCATCCCCATCTGTAATTGGCAGGTCTTCACCACCGAATTAACCAATAACTTATTAATTTTCCGTGCATTCGATTGTTCCATCGTTCCCAATTCTACAACTTCAGCATCTTTCAGCGTTACCTTTTTAGTTGGATATTCTTTGTGCGCAGGAGCTGAATTAATATAAAAACGGGCTGGATTAACAGCGTTTTCAGAGGAAAATACAACTGATTTACTTCCACGTCCAACATATAACGCTTCTTTAAACCCAAGGTCGTAAGTTAATCCATCGATTGTAATAACCCCACTTCCTCCGACATTGATGATTCCCAATTCCCTTCTTTCGCAAAAGTAATCAGCTTTCAACGGATCAATTGGTTCGAGTGTCAGACTCCCGCTAACCGGAACTGCACCACCTACGATATACCGGTCGTACTGCGAATATGAGAGATGTATCTGATCTTCAACCATCACATTCTCTATCAGAAATTCTTTACGCAAACGATCTGTATCGTAACTCTTTGCATCCTGAGGATGCGTTGCAAAACGTTCATCAAATATAGTACTCATAGCTTTAATTTATATTTGTAATTTACAATCGCCAATAATGAATTTTCCATTTTGAACAATTCACTTCAAATAGAAGTTGTAAAAATAAAACAATTTAAATGAATTTGCAATCGATTGCACAAATAAACTTTCATTGCCGTTCGTTCCTAATAATTTCCCACTTTTGCAATTTGAATCATATGCAAAATAACCGTTACCACGCCTTAAAATCTTGAAATGAAAAAGCATCCCGAAATTACGATTCATCATCTCGCATACGAACTGAAAATATCTGCATCAACAGTATCACGGGCATTAAACGACAACAACCGGATCAGTGCGAAAACCCGGCAAATGGTTCAGAAAAAAGCCATTGAGATGGGTTATCGGCCCAACATTCTTGCAGCCAACCTTCGCAGTAAAAAGACCAACACGATTGGAGTAGTCGTTCCCCGGATTGACCGTTACTTTTTCTCCTCAGCAATCAGCGGTATCGAAGATTACGCCTGGACCAAGGGTTTTAATGTGATCATTTCTCAATCGAATGATCTGCTTGCAAAAGAGATAAACTGTGTCCAGACATTATTCAATAACCGTGTAGACGGAATAATAGTATCTATTTCGATGCAGACAAATGAAGACAAGCATTTTCGATTGTTTTCTGAAAAAAATATTCCAATCCTCTTTTTCGACAGGTTTTGCCCGACAATCGAGAGCGACAGAATTGTAGTTGACGACTACAACTCAGGCTATAGTATTACACATCAGCTGATTAATAGGGGATGCAGGCGAATTGCCCATATTGCAGGACCAGAATTACTGAATATTTACAAAGACCGAAAAAATGGGTATCTTAAGGCTTTGACTGAAGCGGGATTGCCAGTTATTGATGGATACCTTGAAGTAACAGGACTTACCAAAGAAGAGGGGATACAGGCTTTTGCCCGCTTGATGGCACTGTCAAATCCTCCGGACGGTGTATTTTGCGGAAATGACACCACAGCACTAAGTGCGCTTGAATATTGCCGGAATAATAACCTGAAAGTTCCGGATGATGTAGCATTATTCGGATTTAGCGACGAGCCTTTCAGTGCTGTAGTTACACCATCACTTTCGACCGTTAAACAGCCTGGATATCAAATGGGGTTTCAGGCGGCACAAAAAATTATTCATCGGATAGAAAACGCAAACTCCACTATTCCATATGAACAGATCGTTCTTCCGACAACATTAATAATTAGAGATTCTTCCAGGTAATTTTGACTCGTGGATTTAACTAAAATCATTATCTTTGCAACTCATTAGAATAAAATGGAAAACAACATACTTAACTATAACTGGTACGCTATTCGGGTTAAATCGCGATCTGAAAAAAAAGTTCAATCCGATTTGATCGAACAAAGTATCGAAACTTACCTTCCACTTCAAAAAAAATTAAGACAATGGAGCGACCGTAAAAAATGGGTTGAAATGCCATTGATCTCAGGCTACGTATTCGTTTATATTAGTCGAAAAGAATACGAAGTTGTGCTTAAAACCTACAATGTTGTCAGTTACGTTTTTTTTGAAGGAAAAGCAGCCATCATCAGGGAAGCAGACATTAACCTCTTGAAAAGAATGCTGGGGCAGGTTGAAGTTGAACTTGAGATTACAGTTGAGCATTTTAAACCTGGTCAAATGGTTGAAATAATAGCAGGGCCACTTTGTGGCGTTATTGGTGAACTAATCGATTTTAAAGGAAAGAATAAAGTCGCTCTTAGAATTCCGCCACTTGGTTATACTGTACTGGTTGAGGCTCCGGGAAAGAATTTGATACCTCACATTTCATAGCTTCGAAGAAAAGCCGCGATTAAAAGTGAATATGGAAGGATGAACAAACTATAAGTTCTTTGAAAAAGTTAATGTTTTGCAAATAAGTATTCTGCTCTTTAACATACAAAAGCGAAGCCTGAATTAAAAGATTCCTGAATTCGATTTATTACGTTAACGGTTTATTCCCAAATATATTACACTCATTGCCAAATTCCATACAGCTATTTGAAAATACCATACATCTGCCAAATAAGAAAGAATTTTTGTTCTGCGATTGTCGAAGATCTAATTAAAATAACGAAATTTGCATTTGTTTTTTCAGTTAAGCATAAAAATATAAAAATGCAACTTGACAAGTCAAACAAATTCTCAGCCACATAACAAAAGAAGAGCATTTTGCCAGCTACTATTTGTTAAGCCTTCATGAAATTACAAGGTTTTTTTAGAATTTCATGGTTTCATTCAAATGAGAATTGGGATTAATTAAGTATTTTTGTAGAATATAGTAAGTCTATAAGATCTGTGAACAGATTTTTATTCAAGGTGAATTACTATCTATCCATAGCCATCGGAGGTCACAAAATGTGACTGACAGGGCGAAGCTGTAATAAATCAATCTTTATCAAATTTATTGATTGCACATTAACAAATTGAACAAATGCACATTTCAAACCTGCCTAAAAAGAAGACTTTAAAGAGTCGTCATCCTATAAAATTACCTAAATTAACAATGTAGGCAGTATGCAAAATCTTCCATATATCATAACAAGTTTTCTTCTGGCGATCGGTATTTCACTATATGCAGTACCAATCGTAATTCGGGTAGCTCATTCATTGAAATTGATGGACAATCCCAATGAACGATCAGCGGCAAAGAGTCCAATACCCACATTAGGGGGAATCGCAATTTTTCTCAGTTTCGTATTTGCCTCAACTGTTGGAATGAGTGGGGCTGAGTTACCAGAAATGGTTTACATTTTATCTGCCGTAATTCTCATGTTCTTTGTTGGGTTAAAAGATGACATCTTGAATTTATCTGCTTGGAAAAAACTTGTTGCTCAATTAATTACCTCTGCCATAATTGTTTTTTTTGCTAAGATACGATTTACAAATCTTCACGGATTTTTTGGAATCGGTGCAATAGAAATGCTACCAAGTGTTTTACTGACATTTTTTGTTATAATAGTTATTATCAATGCATTCAATCTTATGGATGGCATCGATGGTTTAGCCGCAGGACTGAGTATGATGGCAGGTATTGTTTTCGGAGTATGGTTTTTCATTAGTGGTCATCATGATTATGCCATCCTTTCATTCGCTCTTGTGGGAGCAACTTCGGGTTTTTTCTACTATAATCTTTACGGAAAGAAAAACAAAATTTTCATGGGAGATACAGGATCACTTGTTCTGGGGACACTCATGGCAATTATTGTGATCAGGTTTAATGAATTTAACATTGATCAAACTCAACCATTTGCGATCGCATCGGCTCCAGCTGTTTCATTTGGCATTCTTATTTATCCATTAATTGACACAATAAGAGTATTCATAATAAGACTATTACAATTCAAATCGCCGTTTACAGCTGACAAAAACCACCTTCATCACCGGTTTCTTACATTAGGCTTTTCGCACAAAAGAGCCACCTACACAATTATTAGTATCAATATCCTTTTTATTATCCCTGTTTTTGCTTTGCAACATATTGGGATCATCCCCCTGATGGGATTCATAATCCTGACAAGCGGTATTTTATTTATGATTCCCGCCTTATTTATTCATAGAAGGCATTTGATTAAAGAAAACGATCCTCATCAGCAACTTCTTATGCCAGGGATGACTTACGAGCTCATACGGAACAGAAAATACGTTCTCAAAGTCTCAAAACATGATACCAGAAAACAAGGTGTAAAACTTCAAACATTTTTTCAAAAGCTTAACCTTTGGTAGATTTAAAACTTTAATAACAAACCGGTATAAACAGCTGTTTATACCGGTTTGTTATTAAATAGTATCCCCGAATTTTAACAAAAACAACGCGTAGTCATTCAATGGAAAGACTGCGCGTTGCGCTCAATATGAGTTTATTAATTTATTAAATATCTTTAAGTTGCGTTTTTCAACCGTGGTTAAAGAATTCTTTATTTTATATGAAATTATTTATACCTACTTTTCTGTTCATTGTGTTTTTCCTTAGTTCGGAACAAAG
The DNA here is from genome assembly GCA_010906965.1 of Mariniphaga sp. Taxonomy (GTDB): domain Bacteria; phylum Bacteroidota; class Bacteroidia; order Bacteroidales; family Prolixibacteraceae; genus JAAFHB01. The sequence continues at coordinate 17,057 of JAAFHB010000098.1, forward strand.
GGTGGCTGCACAGGTTCCGACCAACGCTGCATCAGTTGATGTTAACAGCCTGAGCGATGCCCAGATTCAAAAGATCATGCAGGAGATTCAGAACAGGGGATTAACTCAGGATCAGGCAATTTCGATGGCCAAGGCACAGGGCGCTTCACAGACGCAGATCGACCAGCTCATGGCAAGGATTCAGGGTCAGCAGATGAACCCTTCGGATACACTATCGGGTTCGAAAACCAATAATTTCCAGACCAACACTCCCCAAAAAACATACACTTCACCAAAAGCCAAGGTGGCTGTCACAGCTAAAACAAGAAAAATATTCGGATACCAGCTCTTTAACTCCGAGAACCTCTCTTTCGAGCCGGCTGTTAATATCCCAATCCCTCAAAACTATATCCTCGGCATCGGCGATCAGCTCTCCATCAGCGTGTGGGGCGCATCGCAGACCCGCTACCAGCTCGTCATCGATAAAAACGGGGCAATCACAATTCCCGATATCGGCCCTGTCTTTTTGGCTGGAACCTCCTTCGAAAAAGGACAGGCTTTGATTAAAAACAGGCTCATGGCCATTTACAGCGGTATGGCTGGTGAGTTTCCAAATACATGGGCTGAGGTGAGCCTCGGAGCGATCCGCTCGATCAAAATCAATGTGATCGGCGAAATCAACGCGCCGGGAACATATACACTTCCTTCTACCGCTTCGGCTTTTAATGCCCTTTACCTCTCGGGAGGTCCAAACGAAAACGGGTCGTTCCGCGAAATCAGGCTGATCCGCGACGGCGTGACCATCAAAACTATCGATGTCTACGACTTCCTGATCAATGCCGATCCCACGGCCAATGTGCAGCTGCGCGAACAGGATATCCTCTTTGTTCCCAATTACAAAACACGCGTTGAGATTGCAGGAGAAGTTAAACGAAAAGGAATTTTCGAGATTAAAACAGGTGAATCGGTCAGCGACCTGGTCCGGTTTGCAGGAGGGTTCGGGGATAAAGCTTACTCACATTCATTAACGGTGATCCGTAACAACGACAGAGAACGTGAAGTGCGAACTGTCGCCGAGGCCGATTTTGGGAAGTTCACCTTACAGAACGGTGACCTCGTCAAAGCGGACTCTATCCTGAACAGGTTTAGCAACAGGGTTGCCATTAAAGGGGCCGTGTTTCATCCCGGAGATTATGAACTCACACCGGGCATGAAGCTCTCCGACCTGATTAAAAAAGCCGATGGTCTGCGCGAAGAAGCCTTTATGAACCGTGGCGTTATCAGCCGTTTAAAAGAGGATAACTCGCCCGAGAATATCAACTTCGACCTCAAGGAGGTGATGAAAGGTAGTAACGATATTCTCCTTCGAAAAGAGGATAAGGTGCTGATCAGTTCCATCTTCGAGATGCGGGAAGAAAGGACGGTCAATATTTTAGGCGAGGTAATGAAACCTGAAAGCTTCGAATACCAGGAAAACATGACACTTGGCGATCTGATCTTCAGGGCAGGTGGTTTCAAAGACCAGGCCGATCTCTCTGTGGTGGAGGTCTCCCGCAGGCTAAGCTATGATGAGGCTTCCAGGGTGACCGACAAAATGAATGATATCTTCCAGTTTGCCCTCACGCGCGACCTCCAGCTTACGCCGGCTGATGCTGCCTTTAAACTGATGCCGTTCGATGAGGTATATGTGCGCCGGGCTCCCGGTTACCGCGACCAGGGAACATTTTTCATATCGGGTGAAGTGGTCTATACCGGAACCTACACCATTGCGGATAAAAATGAAAGGATATCCAGTGCCATCAAGAGGGCCGGCGGGTTAATGCCCGGGGCATTCGTCAACGGTGCAACACTGACGCGCACCTATAAACTCTCTCCTACCGAGATTGAAAAAAAGAAGCTGATGATGAAAAAGGATACCACCATAAAAGATTCGCTGTTAATTAATGCAAAATCATATCCTGTAGGAATTGAACTAAATAAAATTCTTGCCGGTCCGGGCAGCAGTATCGACCTTTTACTACAACCAGGAGATGTAATCAATGTCCCGCGTGAAATGCAGACCGTCAAAGTATCGGGCAG
>JAAFHB010000496.1 GCA_010906965.1 Mariniphaga sp.
CACTTGAAAATAACGCAATAAATGAGATATACCAAAAATCAATGAATTGGGATACTATTATAGATGCCACTGTTGAGATTGGAAAGTGGAATATTTTGCAGAATGGTGGCTATATCGACAATGGAATTATTTATATACCTACTCAAAAACCATAAAGTAAATTTGATAAAAAAATAATAAACAGACAGATGAAAATTACACTTTTAATTTTAAGTCTTTTACTTGGAAGTTGTTCTTTTATATATGGACATGATTTTACGCAATATGTAAACCCATTTATTGGAACCGGAGCAGTTGACCAATATAGTCATGCAGGTAACAATTTCCCGGGTGCTACTTTGCCATTTGGATTTGTTCAATTAAGCCCCGATAATAAGGACTATCCCGATAATCCTTGTTCGGGATATGATTACAACAACAAAACGATTGTGGGATTTAGTCACACTCATTTGAGTGGAACAGGAGTTGAGGATTTGTTTGATGTAATGCTTATGCCTGCAATTGGAGATATAAAACAAGCAAATACAAACCCTGAAAACGCACCTAGTGGATATAGTTCAAACATTACTCACGACCAAGAAAAGGCAAAACCAGGATATTACCAGGTCAACCTTTTGGATTACAAGATTAATGTGGAATTAACAGCCACTGAACATGCAGGATTTCATAGGTATACATTCCCTAAAAGTAGTGAATCGCATATTTTAATAGACATGAACCATTCTATACCTAAAACAATTGACTGGTTACCTTGCAGAATGATTGCTCAAATAAAAATAATTGATAGTGTTACTGTTGAAGGATACAGAATAACCACAGGATGGGTTAAAGGTTACAGGAGGGTATATTTCAGAGCCGAATTTTCAAAGCCATTTAAAAGTTTCGCTATGATTAACGGAACAGAAAAAATAGCCAGTCAGCAACTTGCTAATGGAGAATGTGTCAAAACGCTGCTGGATTTTAATACTGCAGAAGGTGAACAAATATTTGTAAAAGTCGGATTATCAGCAACAAGTAATGAAAATGCCCATTTAAACCTGAGAACAGAATTGCCTGGGTGGGATTTTGACAAAACGTGCCGGGAGGCAGAAAATAAGTGGGAAAACGAGCTCAGGAAAATTATGGTGAAAGGAACCAAAGAACAAATGGAAATTTTTTACACGGCCATGTACCATGCTTTTACCCAGCCAAACAACATAGCTGATGTTAATGGTGATTATCCGGCAACTGATATGACCACAAAAAACGCTCCTGACAAGCAACATTATTCGACATTTTCGTTATGGGATACTTATAGGGCCGCGCATCCATTGTATGCTCTGATACAACAAGAGAGAACTGCTTCGTTTGTAAACAGCATGATACGGCAAAAGAAAACATTTGGATTTTTACCTATTTGGCAGTTGTGGGGACTTGAAAATTACTGCATGATTGGCAATCATGCCATTCCTGTTATTGTAGATGCTGTGAACAAGAATATACAAGGAATAGATATCGAGGAAGCTTACGAAGCTGTGAAAGCATCGTCATTAGTAGATCATCCCTATTCGCCCTTTACTGTTTGGGAAAAATTTGGGTATATTCCGGAAGATATTCTTTCGCAGTCGGTTTCTATAACCCTTGAAATGGCATTTGATGACTGGTGCGTGGCTCAATTTGCCAAAAAGCTTGGTAAAACCGACGATTATATTCGTTTTATTAAACGTGCCAATTTCTACAAAAATCTTTACGATAAACAGACTAATTTTTTCAGAGCTAAAGACAAAAACGGCAATTGGTTATCGCCTTTTAACCCATTTAAATACGGAGATAATGGCAATTCGCCCTATACGGAAGCCAATGCCTGGCAATACCTGTTCCATGTACCACAAGATGTAAATGGTTTAATTGGGCTAATGGGTGGGCCAAATGCTTTTATCGCCAAACTGGATTCCTTTTTTTCAATTACCGCCGGAATGAGCGAAAAAAAT
>JAAFHB010000099.1 GCA_010906965.1 Mariniphaga sp.
GGGTTTGAGGTAGGGCTGAGTTTCCCGATCTGGTATCCGCTTGAGCAAAAAGGGCGTATTAATACAACCCTCGCGCGACAGGATGAAATTCGGTGGAAGCAGCAGGAAATCAAACTCGATATGAAAAAACAAATCGAACATGCCTGGCACAGTTACGAAGTGAGCCGGTCGACAATCAAACGGTACGATGAAACCATTCGCAGCAAAGCCGAGAAATTGCAGTCACTTACATTGACCGCATATCGTCTGGGTGAGGTTGATCTGTTAAATCTTATCAGTGCCCAGCAAATTTACCTCAGCAGCCAGCAACGCTACTTATTATCCCTGCGGGATTTCTATATTCAGCTCGTTGAACTCGAAAAGTTTCTTGATAAAGACCTTGTTTATTAGTAAGTTAATTGCAAAATAATTGATCTATGAAAAAACTTCAATTCATCAGACGTTTGGTTTTGGTAAACCTCCTATCTTTCGTACTTGTCATCATTTATTCATGTGGAGGCAAGCAAGCACCTGCTCAAAAGGAAAAAGGAGCCTCCGATTCGCCACCTTCTGTTTCAGGTATTAAACCCGAAAATCTTGTCAGGCTTTCAGAAAAGGAGATCGCTGAATTAAAAATTCAAACAATTGCGGTCACAAGCAGCCTGGTGAATTATAGCATTGATGTCCCTGGAGTGGTGTTTCCAGCGCCCAATCATGTAAGTATCATCAGCACACCAATCGACGGACGTATCAGCCGCATAGCGATACAGGAAGGCGAGGAGGTCAGAATCGGGCAAGAATTATTTAGTATCGAAAGTCTTGTATTTGGCAACATGGTTTCGGAGTATCTTCAGTCGGTCTCTGAGGAAACTTTTCAGACCTCACGACTGCATCGGCTCCAACAACTGGTGGAGCAAACAATCAGTTCGAAAAGTGAACTCGATCGTGCCAATTCTGATTATCAGCGCGCCAAGACAACCGTTATTGCAGCAGTCTCAAAGTTGAAAGCCATTGGCGTACCCGCTAATGAAATTAATGCATTCCGCACAGCTGAAAGTATTGATCCTACCCTCAAAATTCATTCACCCATTGGCGGCAGCCTGGACCAACGGTCGGTAGAACTTGGACAGTCGGTGAATGCACTCCAGATGCTCGCACGTGTTTTGGACATTAGTCATGTTTTGGTTCGTGGCTACGTTTCTCCCGAGGACGCACGCTACATTAATAAAGGTGATTCAGTAAAGATCTCACGTCGTCAAAATGACCCGTTTGAAATGAAAGCGGTCGTTACTTCGATCAATCCAGGTCTTGATGAAAACAATCGTTCCGTAGTAGTTAATGTGTTGCTGGCCAGCAAGGATAATTGGCCGAAGCCAGGTGAAAGCCTTCGGTTGTCGATTAGTACCTCTTCTCAGACTGAAGTAATTACTATTCCGATTGAAGCCCTGACTTACGAGGGAAACGACCCGATTGTTTTTGTGCAAATCAGCGAATCCACTTTCGAAAAGCGGAAGGTTGTTGTCCCTGAGTTTCGTGATAAATATGCTGTGGTACAAAAAGGACTTGAAAAAAATGAAAGGCTGGCTACTACTCAGATCTTTAGTCTTAAGGCACTTTCCCGGTTTGATAAGATAGCTGAAGAATAGTATTTCACCTGAAAAAAACAACCATGCTCAATCAAATCATCACATTTAGTGTCAGACAAAAGTTTATAGCGCTTTCACTGGTTCTTCTGATGGCGGTGGCCGGTTATTATTCGCTGATCAGGTTACCCATTAATTCATTGCCTGATGTTACGCCTGTTCAGGTTTTGGTGATCACCAAAGCGGGGAGGTTTTCTCCTTTTGATGTCGAGAAATTAGTTAGTTATCCGATTGAAACGGCGATGAACGGATTGCCTGATGTAAAACAGGTTCGCTCAACTTCGCAATTTGCACTATCAGCAGTGACCATCGAATTTGAAGAAGGGACCGATATTTATTTTGCCAGGCAAATGGTCAGTCAAAGGCTGCAGTCCATTTCTTCCGATTTGCCTCCCGATGTTTCGGCACCGCAACTGGGACCGATCTCGACCGCGCTGGGTGAAATATTTCAGTATGCGGTTCGTGGAGAAAATAAATCGCTCACTGAACTGCGCGAAATTCAGGACTGGCTGATTGTTCCTCAGCTTAAAATAGTGAAGGGAGTTACAGAGATCAATTCATTCGGAGGTTTTGTCAAGCAATACGAAGTAATTGTTGCCCCTGAAAAAATACGCACTTTTGGAATCGGGATCAAAGAAATAATTGATGCAATTGCGAATAACAACAGTGTCTCGGGAGGAAATTTTCTGGAGCACAATCGTGAGCAATACATCATTCGCGGGTATGGACAAATCAACAAAGCCGACGATATCCGCAATATCATAATCCGGAATATCAATAACAAACCTGTTTTTATAAAAGATATCGCCGATGTGGTGATCGGAACTCAAATCCGTCAGGGTGGCGTTACGCAGGATGGCAAAGGCGAAATTGTAAGCGGTATCGTGATGATGCTTCGGGGCGGAAACGGGCGTGAAGTGATTGCTGATATTGAAAAGAAGATCACAGAAATCAACAAGTCGCTTCCTGCTGGGGTTCAGATTGAAAAATTCTACGACCAGTCTGATCTGATTGACCGCACGACTGCCACTATTTCGACCAACCTGGTTGAGGGAGGTTTTCTGGTTATTGTGGTGCTGCTATTGTTGCTTGGCGAGATCTCCGGGGCTTTAATTGTTGCAATGGTGATTCCGTTTTCGATGTTATTTGCTTTTATAGGTATGCGCGAATTTGGATTGGCGGCCAACCTGATGAGTTTGGGGGCCATCGACTTTGGGATGGTCGTCGACGGATCGGTGGTGATGATTGAGAATATTGTTCACCGCCTGCAACAAAACAAGAAAGAAAATACGGATGATCTGATTATTTCGGCTTCTAAACAGGTTGTAAGACCTATATTCTTTGGCGTATTAATAATTCTGATGGTCTATGTGCCCATCATGACTTTTAGCGGAATGGAGGGTATTTTGTACCGCCCGATGGCGATCACTGTCGCCGCAGCCGTTTTGGGTTCTTTGCTGCTTGCCCTGATTTTTGTGCCGGCCATTTCGTCGCTGATTTTTAGAAAAGGGGTCAAAGTTCGTCGTAATTATCTTATCGATTGGATAAAGCCAAGGTATAAGAGCGGTCTGGAGGAACACATCGATCGCCGGATACCTGTAAGCATTTCAGCCGCGATTATTTTTGGGCTATCAATGATTGTGATGAGTCGTCTTGGAACAGAATTCCTACCTGAACTCGATGAAGGATCGATTCTGGTTGAACAGGTCAGAATGCCATCGGTAACACTGAAAGAGTCGATGGATAATGCTAACTGGCTGGCCGGAAAACTGATTGAGAATATTCCTGAAATAAAAACGGTGGTTCCTAAAACAGGTCGCTCTGACCTCGCGAACGACTGGATGGGCGTACACCAAACCGACGTTTGGATTGTTTTGAAACCGACCGATGAGTGGAGAAAAGGAGTTACCAAGGAAGATATTATTACTCAAATAGAACCCTATCTGAAGACGGAACCCGGGTTGGCCTATAATTTCACCCAACCAATTGCCATGCGTGTCGATGAGTTGACAAGCGGTGTAAAATCAGATCTGGCGGTGAAAATTTATGGCGAGGACCTCGATTCTCTTAATAAAATAGGTGAAAACATTTCGGCAATCGTTTCCGGAATGGCTGGTACCGCTAACTTTTTCGTTGAGCAACCTGTTGGTCAGCCTTATCTTACCATCGAAATTGACCGCGAAGCAGTTGCATCCTTTGGATTGAATGTGAATGATGTACAGTCGGTGATCGAAGCTGGTATCGGCGGTCAGGTTTCGGGACAGTTGTATGAAGGACAGCGCCGTTTCGATATTCAGGTGAGATATCCTGCCGAATTCCGTTCCGAATTACAGAAGATTCAGGAAATTCCTGTGCCGCTGCCGAATGGCGATTTTATTCCGATCAAAAGGGTGAGCCATATTGTTGCTCAGGAAGGACCGCGCGAAATCCAGCGCGAGAACGGGTGGCGTCGAATCATTGTGGGTATCAATATTAAAAACATCGATATTGGAACTTATGTAAGTCATTTGCAGGCTGCCATCGATCAAAGGGCAAATGTTCCGTCGGGTTATTTTCTCGAATATGGCGGAACGTTCGAAAATCAGAAAAGGGCAATGAACCATTTATTACTGGTGGTCCCGTTTTCCCTTTTTATCATTATCGGTTTGTTATACATCAATTTTGGCAAAATGCGCTATGCAATCATCATTTTAATGAATCTCCCTTTTGCACTTTCGGGAGGTATCTTTCTGCTTTGGATTCGCGGAATGTACCTTTCAGTTTCGGCGAGCATTGGTTTCGTTGCGTTATTTGGAGTGGCAGTTCTGAATGGGATCGTTTTGCTTGATCATATCAACGAACTCCGGAAGGAGGGGGGACCGCTCCGAAAAACGATTATTGACGGTGCGACCGATCGTTTGCGCCCTGTTTTGATGACGGCCCTTGTTGCAAGCCTTGGTTTTATCCCGATGGCATTTAACTCCGGTCCCGGTTCTGAGGTTCAGCGACCTTTGGCAACTGTGGTGATTGGCGGACTGATCACGTCAACACTCCTGACACTGCTCGTATTGCCGATTATTTATTATTGGGTAGAGGAAAAAAGGGATAAGAAGAGGGTGGATAATGAAGAGAAGTCTGATTTTGAAATTTAAGATGCTTTAAAATTCGCTATTTGATGTGAAGTTGAGGCACTTGGCTTCTATCATTTCATAAATGTCTCTTGTTTTGTTTTTATTAAGTCCAAGACTTTCAGCAACTGATTGAATATCGGCATATTTTGGGTCTCCGTGGCCTGCAATAGTGGTGGTGTGAAACCCATTAAACCCATTACTGGGTAGCAAATCGTAGGCAGGAGATAGTTTCCATTTGTTATTCTTCAACAGGAAGGAAAAATTACGGGCATGATCGTCCCTGTTTCTTATCAGGACATTAAATACCATAGAGCGATAAAGCTTGTAAACTTCTTCAATATCACCAGTAAGTTTGAAGCAGGCTGTCAGTAAACCCTGGTAATCCAGGCACGGAATACGATAGTCGGCATTGAGTAATCCTGCCGCACTCAACATGTGGATCTTTGTTCTGGCATCCCTGTCGAACCGTCTGACACCAAAATATTTACCTTCAAACAGGCGGATTTCAGGCATTTCTATTCCGCATTCTTTTGCCAGCAAAGCGTATTCATATTCAATTTTCCCAACATTCAGCGGATCAATTGTTGAACGGAATTTGATCAGCCATTCTTCTCCATTAATATTCAGAAGTACTTTGGGGCGAGCTCCACCAGATGAACCTCCTAGTTTGAAAAGAATTTCCAATGATGATCCTGTATCTTTCTGATTCAATATTTTTTCAGCTTCAGTAGCCAAAAAATCCAGATCAGGGTTGCCTTCAATTGAAGTGTAACTGTTATCGGGTTTATATTCAAGTGCTCCCATACCGGATGATCCGACAAGGCTTAATCGTTCCAAAACTGTTAAATCTGCCGGATTAATTTTCTGTGAATTTAAAAACCGATCTAACAGCAGGTTGCCCCATCCATCTGGCAGTGAATCGTTAAATACGCCAAAGTTACCGTTAAAAGGATCTCGTTTAGCAACAAATACTCCTGGTCGGAGGGGAAGATAGAACGGTGAGATAGAGTGCCCATTTCTAAGAAAACCTGGTTCATATTCAAAAGCGCAGAGGTTTTCAGGCGTAAGCGCAAGCCGGCCTACCATTTCGCCATGAAGAAAAACAGTTATCACTTTGGGTTTATTAGACATTTCGCCTCCCCCGTTTTGCAGTCTTTGCTTTATCTTTAGTCAACAATTCATCTATCGTATGATATTGTCTCTGCGAGAATAGCAGACTAAATTCAGATGTTGTATCCAGCGCAACTGCCAACATGACTAAATGCTTAAGCGAAATTTCTGCACTTTGTTCAAATCGTTTCAGACTTCCTAAACTTACCCCGGCGTTTGTCGCCAATGCGCTTTGGCTCAAATTCAATTCCAACCTGTTTCTCTTCACGCGTTCTGCAATTTTTCTTAAGATTGCACCAGGATTAAAGTCATCCAATAAAAAATCATTTTTGGATAGTATATTAGCTGTTATATTTATATTCTTCATTTTACAGATAAAATATTAGTTGTTAAAATACAAATATACGATTTTTATCTCTAATATTGTTTCAATGGGGAAAATTAGAATTTAATAATATTTAAAATAGGGCACTTAACAATCTGAAAGAAATTGTAAGTTATTTTGAAAGTCAATGGACTGAAAAAGAGCTCCAAAAATTTACCGTCTTCTCGATAAAAGGCTTTATTCGATAGAGAACAATCCTCATTTATTTCAAATAAGCAATAATTCTGAAAACATCAGGAGATCGGTTTTGTCTAGACGGACGACGATCTTTTATCAATCAATTAATCAGGATATCCGGCTTATTGCCCTGTTTGATAACCGACAAAATCCCCAACAGTTGAAAACAAACATCCAGGAACACTGAATGGTGTAGCCTGTCATTTAACCAAAACTGATCGTATTTACTGATTTAAAGAATTCAGTTGATTTGTGCTTCACTATCAGGAATGACTTCGAGATTATCAATATCTTCCTTGGGCGGTTTTGTCCTCCACCAGCTTGCCAAAGCCGAACCGGTTACATTCATTAAAGGACCAAAAATGGCAGGCGCAAGTCCAACAGTGGCAATCTTACCCATTTGAAGTGCAAGGCCCGATGCTAATCCGCCGTTTTGCATTCCAACTTCAAAGGCAACCGTCCGGCGGTCTTTTTCAGGCATTCCAAACAGCCATGATACAGTGTATCCGAGCGTATAACCGGTCAGGTTATGCAAAAGGCTCGTTACCAAAAGTAAGGCGCCAACCTTCAAAAGGCTGTCGCGACCTGCCGCAGTAATAATTGTAATGATGATGGCAATTCCTGCCATCGATAAAAATGAAAGGATTTTTCCCATTAGCAGCTTATCTCCTTTAAGATAATGACGAAGTAACATCGCACCTATCATTGGGAGAAAATAAAACCAGCACATCGATTTAACCAAAGCTACCGAGAATCCAGCAATATCGGTATGTTTGGCTTTCATGTAAACCAGGTTTGTAAGCAGAATAATGATGAAAAAAACAGTTAGCTGAATCACTTTCGAACGTAACTTTTCTTTTCCGGCATTGAACAGATTGAAAATGAAACCTGCAACGACCGGGAGAATAATCATATTTAAAATATCGAGCATCATACTCCAGAAATTAACCTCGATATATTGCCCTCCCAACAATTTCATCAGCAGAGGTGTAACAAATGGCGAAATAAGTGTTGAGATCGCTCCGATTGTCACTGCCAAAGCAAGGTTGGCGTGGGCAATGTACGACATCACGTTGGAGGCTAATCCGCTGGGAACACATCCTATCAAAATAATGCCCGCGGCTATTTCGGGCGGGAAATTAAATATTCGGGAAATGGCAAAAGCAACCAGTGGCATAATCAGATAATGAGCTCCAACCCCGATAATGACGCCTTTGGGCATTTTAATCACCCCCGTAAAATCGTTCATACTCATCTGTGATCCCATTCCAAACATGATTATCTGCAAGAGCGGTACAATCAACAATTTAAGCTGAAAATCGCCAACAGAAGTAAAATATTGAGGATAAAACATGGATGCGGTAACGGCAGTGAAAATCCAGATTGTATAAGAGAACCCTTTAACCGCATAAAATCCTCTTACACCAATCGCAAGAGAGACGAAGAATGCGATCAGTAAAGGTCCGGCACTAGCTACATTCCCGGTAAAGATGAGGGCCAAAGAAATTATTAGCAATATTATAGCAAAACCCATCGCTATTCTGTGAGCGGTCATTTTTTTCATCGTACGGAGGTTTACAAGACTAAATATTAAAATTACGCAGGAAACTTTATTTCCCGCGTAATGGTGTTTAAGTTTTAATAGACATCGGCTTTTTCATTCCAAAAAGCGCAATTGAAAATCGGGTTTGATTCAAAACCGGTCTGGAATTAACTCCAGGTTCTGTCATGCGAACGTTTTTCGTTCCATTCATCAGTTGGCGCAAAAAAGCTTTTATCTTTTGCGTGCAAATGCTCTTTAACGACGTCTTCATTCAATTCGATTCCTAAACCAGGTGAATCGGGGACGTTTGCAAATCCTTTGGTAATTATTGGTTTGCCATCAGTCATTTTCACCAAACTTTCCCACCATGGCAGGTCAACAGAATGATGCTCCAGCGCTAAAAAGTTCTGGGTAGCAGCGGCACAATGTACGCAGGCCATAAACGAAACTGGTGTTCCTGCCTGGTGCATCGCCATTGCAATGCCATGTTCTTCCGCATAATCGCCAATTCTCTTGGTCTCCAAAAGTCCGCCCGAAGATGACAAATCAGGGTGAATGATATCAACTGCATGAATATCGATCAGCGGTTTAAAGTTTTGAAGCAGGAAAATATCTTCACCGGTATTCGTAGGCGTTTCCAGCGCGTCGGTTATCGTTTTCCATTGATCAGCATATTGCCATGGAATCATATCCTCCAGCCAGGCCAACCGGTATTTCTCAATGGCCTTTCCTAAACGGATGGCATTGTTTAAATCGAAATGACCAAAATGGTCCGTCGAGATAGGTATATCCCAGCCAATGTGCTCGCGTGTATGTTCCGCAACTTTAACCAGTTCCTCCAGCCCTTTATCTGATATTTGAATCTGTGTAAATGGGTGTTTTGTATTTCCATAACCCATATAATCCCGAAGGTCATATTGTCCAGATGCTCCATCCCAGAATTCATGATTCACCAATGCACCCGGGATATCCTTCAGGTTGTTGATGGAAAGATCCATCTTCAGCCAGGTGTAACCCTGGTCCTGAATGCGATACCTGATTTTTTCTGTTTGCTCTTCATGGGTTTTCCCTTCAGGTGTATCCGCATATAATCTGATCTTGTCACGATACCTTCCGCCTAATAATTGCCAGGCTGGAACGTTGTATGCTTTGCCAACGATATCCCAAAGTGCCATTTCAACACCACATACACCACCAGCCTGACGAGCGGGCCCGCCAAACTGTTTGATAATTTTAAAAATCATCTCCACATTGCATGGATTGAGTCCCAATATCCGGCTTTTAAGCATTAATGCGTAACGAACATCTGCGCCGTCTCTTACTTCTCCCAGTCCGTAAATACCCTGATTGGTATCGATCCGGATAATGGCTGTCTGACCAAGAACCGTTGTCACGGCATAGCGCATGTCTGTTATTTTCAATTCTGAAGGACTTGAAGAACGCGAAACCTTAGAGGTGCTCTGAGCAATGGTATCTTCAATCGATAAATTCATTAATCCTCCTAAAGCAAGGCCGCCAAGAGCGGTTGTCTTCAGAAAATTCCGACGATTATTGGACGTAGCGGGATTTGCAATTTCGGCCTTCACTACTTCAGCCTCTTTTTTTTCCAGCTGTTTATTTTTTTCAGCGATTTGCTGCAAAATACTTTTCATCATGTAATTAGTTTAAAGAATGAAATGAGCTATTTGAAATTTAACGCATTGTTAAAAATTCCTTTCTTTCATATATTTATCTAATTCTGCTTTCGTCATCGGCAATTTGCCAGGGTAGTTATTCAGCCAGTTTAGGAAGTCTTTTTTAATCTCTTCACTCCATTCACTATCGATCTCACCTGCCAGGTATTTCTTTTCCTGGAGCCGAAGATGTCCAAATTCGTCGCGAAGCGCTGTAACTTCAGAGGTCAGAACCAGGTCTTCGACGAGATAAGCAGGAATGAAAATGACGCCATATTTTTTTGCAAGAACAACATCTCCAGGTAATACGGTTGCGCGTCCGACCCTTATCGGTGCATTAATGGTTGTCAGCATCATTTGTTGAATATAGGAAGGATCTGATCCTTTGATCCATCCGTTGAATCCTTTGATCTCTGAAATTCCTTCCTGATCCCTTACAGATCCGTAGAATACGACACCTCGTTGCGATTTGGCATATATCGAATTACCCAGGTTATCGCCAATTAAAGTGCCATCCGCAATTTTTCCATAGGCATCAGCTACATAGACGTCACCGGTTGTCAGCATATCGATTGGCCATGAATTTGTTCCACCCTTTTGTGCCCTGTTTTCAGTTTTACCCTGTTCTTTTACCTGTTTTTCAAGGTCGGGTCTAAGCGGCATATACTGGGCTGTTACTACACGTCCGGTCATAGCTTCACCGGGGTTGATAATTGTCCAGTCACCTTCAAACTGGTTCATAAATCCTTTATTACGGAGAACGCCCCAGGCTTCCTCGATTGAGATATTCTTTAACCTTTCAAGTATTGCATCAGAAACTTTGGGTCTGCCATCCGGAAAACGTTCACCTTTCCACTCCGCAGTTAAAGTCTTGATGTACTCGGGCGTTGAACCAACATGCTGTGCATTGGCAAAAACACAGCTTAATACAAAAGCAATAAGTAATACTGTTTTTTTATTCATACGATTAAATTTAAGAAATTATGATTGTCCGGTGTCATGAAATAAGTTCTGGAAAATTAATCATTTTCCTTCCCAAATTCAACAAATTGTTAAGTCATGCCAACTGTTTAATAAACTGTATGGTACTAAAAAAGATTGATTGGTTTTGCTGAACAAAATTGATTAAAAAACTCAAATATCGCTAAAAATAAGCGAAGTTTTTTTATAAAAAAGTCCCGGCCTGCGGGGGCCGGGACTATAACCAAACTTGAAACGGGTTTTTGAATTACCTTACAAGAAAATGAGGGCGAAAATTCCTGTTCCTACAAATGTTTTAATAATTACCTTCATGTTTTTGATTTTTAGAAAGTGGTGATTTCTGGTTGAATTATTTTTTCGTTGTAAAACTGATCTCAATTAAAATCAAAGAATCCGCTTAAAGCGGATTCTTTGATTGGCCAATTTGGCCATTTATGGTTTATCGGTTCCGATTGAAGATCATTTTAGGGAACCAAACACTTTTTTCAATAAAGGGGTTACGCGGGCATTTACATCGGTACGGATATCTTTTTCACGATCTGCTATTTTCAGAAACAGCCCTTTCAAAGCCTGTTCCAGAATGTAATCTTCGAGTTTGACATTCACTGTTTTTAAACCGGCGAATTGCCCCAGTGCCGAACCGGCCATTTTATTCCACCGAACGGTCAATTCGTTCCACGATTGTTGGGTTGAAATCCCTGCCACGAGGTTTTTATTCAGCGATTCGCGAATCTTCGGACGATAGAGCTCGCCCAGTTGCTGGCTTGTTTTCTGCACGAAGTATTGCGTCGCTGCATCGTTGGGCCCTTTAAGGATTTGAAGACCATCGGTGAAGGTCATGTCGCGGACACTTTTTACAAAGATGGGTTTTGCACCTTTGGCAGCATCTTCTGCGGCACGGTTGATCCTGACAATTACATCGTCAACCAGTTTTGCACCACCGGGAAGCTTTGAGAGGTTATCGGTAATTGATTTAGCTTCAGGCGGGAGTAATATTTTAATCGCCAAATCTTTAAGGTAGCCATCCACAGCAGATAAATGGGAGACGGAACTGTCGGTCGCTACCAACAATGCATTTTTCAGACCACCAACAATGTCGGCATTCGAAAGCGGCATATTTTGATTTATAGCAGATTGAGAAAACCTGGTGAGTTCTGCACATGAACCAAGACTAAATAAAAGAAAGACAAGTGAGATGATCGTTATTTTTTGCATGATAATGGTTTGAATGATTCATGACAAAAGTAATGGATTTCGAATGGGTTATAATATTTGATGGAAAATCAATATATTTGAAGTAATAAAAAAGATTAAAATGGCTTCAACAGAACAAATAAGAAATAACCTGATAGACAAACTACTTTCAATAAACAACAGGGACATTATTGTATCTCTGGATAAATTACTGGAATCAACTATCAGAGAAAAAGATATTTACAAGGTTAGCAAACAGCAAAACCTGATATTGGCTGCCAGTGAAACTGACATTAAAAATGGTGACTTGATTTCGGATGAAGAGGTAAATCGGGAAGAAGATTTATGGCTAAACAAGTAGTTTGGACAAAGCGCACTTTGACAGATTGGTGTTTTTAAAACTCTTGCCTTTAGCTTCCTATGTTTTGAAATTCTTAAAATCAATTTGGCTCCAAATCCAAAATTCAGAAGCACCAGTAAACGCTTCTTTCCACGCAATTAACCGAAAATTTTATTCTGATTCGTTAAATAATTCATTTTATATTTTTAAGTGTCAGTAGTAGAGTAATATAAAACAACTATAAAAATAGTCAAATATTTTTGCAGATTAATACACAACTATAAATATAGTCGTATATTTGGCATGAAGGATTGACACTTAAAAATGACGGCAATGCAATTAACAAAAGCAGAAGAACAGGTGATGCAGATATTGTGGGAAATGGGAGAGGGGCTTGTCAAGGACGTCCGCGAGAAGTTCGATGATCCCAAACCTGCAAGGAATACTGTATCGACTGTAATCAGAATTTTGGAGAAGAAAGGGTTTATCGGGCACAAGGATTACGGCAAAGTATTTGTCTATTATCCGCTCGTGATGAAAAAGGAGTATTCGGGAAAGCAACTGTTTGGTTTGATGAACGATTACTTTAATAACTCATTTCCTGTTATGGCATCGTACTTTGCCCGCGAAAAGGACCTTTCAATCAAAGATCTTGAACAACTGCTTGAGGAGACCAAAAAGGAATTGGCTAAACGCAAAAAATCTGAATAATATGGAATCATTTGGACTGTACCTGTTAAAATCAGCTGTATGGCTGACTGGTTTCGCCCTGGTGTTTTTAGTGGTATTACGTAATGAGCGTTATTTTCAGCTCAACCGTATTTACCTTCTTTCGGGGATCGTTGCGTCGATCGTTTTCCCTTTTTACACCTGGCATTATGCCGTGATTTTACCTTCGTTCCCGGATGCTGAAGTGTCAGTTTCGGGATTATCTGCTGTGGCAGTTATGCCTGAAAAAGTCACAATACCAATTTATTGGTGGTTTTACCTGGCTGGAACTGTTTATCTCGTTTTTCGTCTGATCCGGCAAACGTGGATGGTCATCCGCAAATTGCAAAAGGCCGGTTATGTGAAAAACGGATCTGTAAAACTGGTCCGCACTTCAGAATATGCAGCTTCGTTTTCATTTTTCTCTTTCGTCTTTGTCAATCCTTCAACAACTGATATCGAGATGAAAGAGATTGTGAATCACGAGCGCGAGCATATTCAGCAACGGCACTGGTTCGATCTGCTGCTTGTCGAGTTGCTCTGTATGTTGCAGTGGTTTAATCCATTTATATGGATTTATTCCCACCTGATCCGCCAGAACCATGAATACCTGGCCGACGAAAGGGCGTTGCAATCTACTTCAAATCCTGCGATTTACCAGGCTACCCTTTTGAATCAAATGTTTGGCGCTCCTGTGATCAGTCTCGCCAATTCATTTAGCTATTCACTCAACAAAAAAAGATTTAAAATGATGAAAAAAACAATAGATTCCCCATTCAGAAAACTCAAAATGCTGCTCGTTTTACCTTTGGTGGCGATGGTTTTCTATGCGTTTGCGAAACCGGAGTACATTTCAACTCCGTCGGACAATCAATTAACAAATGTTAGTCAGTCAACTGAAGGCAAAATTGTAAAAGGAAAAGTGATCAGGGAAAATGACGGGAAAGCGCTACCCGGGACTTCAGTCATTATTGTAGCTTCAACTATTGGAACCATTACCGACACCGATGGAAGCTTCGAGTTGGGAGGCGTTTCAAACGATGCTGAGATTGCTTTTTCTTTTGTGGGAATGAAATCATTAAAAGTAAAGCCTGATTTCGGTAAACCAATGATTATTAAGATGGTTTCTGAATCAATTGGTATTGACAAGGTCGTAGTTGTTGGTTATGGAACACCTCCTCCGCCACCGCCTCCACCACTACCATCATTTGATACCATAAATCCCCCGTTATATATAGTGGATGGTGTTATAACAGAGAAACGAAAGGCAGAATATTTTTTGTCTGTTGGCGTTGACAAGGTATCTGTTTTGAAAGGGAAAGGGGCCACTGATAAGTATGGGGAAAAAGGGAAAAATGGAGTGATAGAGATTTCATTAAAGAAGAATTCTATTCCTCCTCCACCTCCTCCACCCCTAACATACATGGCAAAAAAGGCTGGATTTAATGGTGAAAACCCGCCATTGATTTTTCTGGATGGAGTGATTATTGAAAAGAGTAAGATGGATGCAATTAATCCCAATGATATTGAGTCAATTAACGTACTAAAAGATAAATCTGCTACCGACAAATATGGTGAGATGGCGAAAAATGGGGTTATGGAAATTACCTCTAAAAAGCAGGGAGTTCATTTCAAATCGGCAGAAGGATTGAGGATTGCTGTCAGAAACGGTACAAACGGCAATCCACCATTATATTTTGTTGATGGAGTTGAGATAACCGCTGATCAGTTGAAGGCGATCGATTCGAATGCGATTCAGTCGGTCAATGTATGGAAAGGTGATGATGCTGTTAAGAAATTCGGAGAGAAAGGTCGCGAGGGGGTTGTTGATATCCACCTGAAATCGACTGTAGGAAGTCAGGCTGTTTCGGCGGGTGCACAAAAAGATATTGCTGTAGTTGGATATGGCAAAATGGAAAAGGAGGACGACAACAAGGAGGTATTTGTGGTTGTTGAGGAGATGCCAGAATTCCCCGGAGGAGATAAGGCTTTACGAACATTTATTGCTACCCATATAAAATATCCAACTGCAGCAGTGGAGGCAAAAGCCGTAGGAACAGTATTCGTAAATTTTGTGGTCAGCAGTAATGGCAAGATTGGGAATGCGAAAGTTATAAAGAGTATACATCCTGCGCTTGATAAGGAAGCAATAAGGGTTGTCAATTCTTTACCAGACTGGAAACCGGGTAAGCAGAGAGGCAAAAATGTTGATGTTGTTTATACAATGCCAATTGAATTTCTACTTCAGTAAATAAATGGAAAATAAGGAAGCCGTCTCATTTCAGAATTGAGACGGCTTTTTTGTTTTGACCCATACCTGACAGGTTTCCAAAAACTGTCAGGTATGGTTTTTTTTTATCACGGAATTGGATTTGAATAATGATTCAGATGGCAGGTTATTTAATTGGCAATAAAGTTTATAACCGCATTGACCTAACCAGCCTAAACTACTATTATAAATGTGTGTACTGAAAATAGGGTTTCAATTCTTATATTTGAATTAAAATTACTTGATATGATAACAAAAACTCAGCTAATAAATTCGCTTGATAGATTGCCTGAGAATCTGACAATTGACCAGGTGGTTGATCATTTGATCTTTGTTGAAAAAGTGCAGAAAGGCCTTGATGATTCGGCAAATGGGCGGACGAACACAAAGGAGGAAGCTAAACAAAAGCTTAAAAGATGGTTAAAGTAATATGGACCGATTCGGCCATTCAGGATTTAACCGATATTGGGGATTATATTGCTCAAGATTCTGAGAGATATGCAGCATTGACAGTTGAAAGATTATTCAACTCGGTTGATATTTTAGAAGAACACCCCAACGTAGGAAAGATGGTCCCTGAATTTGAGAATGAATTGATCAGGGAGCTTATTCATGGTAATTATAGAATTGTATATCATATCATCAACGATTTAAGGATTGATATAGTGACAGTCCATAATTGCGGGAGAATGATTGGGAATACTTACGATTTCTCTGAATTCGAAGACGATTAGATGATTTTCAGTACCTGACAGGTTTCCAACACCTGTCAGGTATTTTTTTGTTCGTTAATTCAACACAAACTCATTACCCGCTTCCGGGATTTCAATATCGCCAAACCCGGCTTCTTTCATCTTGTCCTTATAGTATAATTGTGCATCGTAATCGCCATGAACAAGAAAGGTCTTCTTAATCTGTGACTTATCCTGACAATTCAGATACGACAACATCTCGCTGTAATCGCCATGTCCGCTGAAGGCTTCGATCTTCTCGATAGTTGCATTCACCTCATACTGGATTCCGAATATTGAAATCAATCTTTCGCCGCGAATAATCCTTGCTCCCAACGTGCTTGGTGCACAATAGCCGACCGCAAGAATTGTATTTTTCGGATTGGAGATATTATTTGCCAGGTGATGTTTTATGCGCCCGGCTTCCATCATCCCTGATGCGGAGATAATCACGCAAGGTTTTTTGATGAAGTTGAGTTTCTTGGATTCTTGGGCAGTTTTGACGTAGTGCAAAGAGTCGAATCCGAAAGCATCATTATCTTTTTCGATCACCTCCAATACATCATTGTTAAAACATTCGGGGTGCAACCTGAAAATATCGGTTGCATTAATAGCCAGCGGACTATCGACATAAATCTGAACTTTCGGTAATCGACCCTCATTGAAAAAATTATTTAATGAAAGTACAAGCTCCTGGGTACGACCGATGGCAAACGACGGTATGATTAGTTTTCCACCCCTTTTTACACATGCTTCGGTAACGACGCGCAGCAACTCTTCTTCGGCATCCTGCATCTGAGGGTGCAACCGGTTACCATAAGTAGCTTCCGTGATCAGGTAATCGCACTGGGCAAATGGTTCGGGAGCCTTCAGGATGCGACTCGATGGTCGTCCGATATCACCTGTATAGGCAATCTTAGTTAATTTCCCGTTTTCGGTAATTTCGATTAAGGCTGCTCCTGCACCTAACAAATGACCGGTTGTTGTAAACCGGACTTTAATCTGATCATTGATATAAAACTTTCGGTTCTGTGCTGTCCCTATGAAAAGTTCCATGCAACGAAGTGCATCCTCCTTGACATAAATAGGTTCTACAGGTTCTTGTCCACGACGAGCCCTTTTCTTGTTGTTCATCTCTGTATCACTTTCCTGGATATGACCGCTGTCGGCGAGCATAATCGCACATAGGTCGCGTGTTGCATTCGTGCAAATTACCGATCCCCTGAAGCCCAGTCTGTAAACAAAAGGAATCAATCCCGAATGGTCAATGTGGGCATGTGTCAATATAATATGGTCGATTTCGCTCGGTTCGAAACCAAGGTTCCGGTTCATACTATCGGTCTCCTGACCTTTTCCCTGGAACATTCCGCAGTCGAGCAGAATCTTTTTTCCATTGTCAAGCGTGATCAACGTTTTACTGCCGGTTACTTCGCGCGCAGCCCCTATAAATTTTATCTTCATGTTACGAGTGTTTTAATAATGACCTAAAGGTAAACAAAAAAAGGTGAAAGGATAAAGGATAAAGGAGAAAGTAAAAAGGTTAAAGGATAAGAACTTTAACCAAATTTATGGGCGAGTCAGAAAAGTTCTATTCTATGTTGACCCTTGCGTATATATCACCTTTGTGGCATTTTTGCAGAAAAAAAGCTGCCCCCGGGAAAACAGGAGCAGCTTTGATCTGTATGAATATTAATTAATCTTCGACTTGCTCGGCTTCGTATGCTTTGAGCAATTCTTCCTGAACTTCGGCAGGAACCTTTTCGTAGTTCGAAAATTTCAGTTTGAACATTGCACGTCCCTGAGTTATTGAACTTAACGAGGTTGAATATTTGTTCATCTCTTTAAGCGGAACTTTTGCCAGAATTTTTTCGAAACCTTTTTCTGAACTCATTCCCACGATCAATGCCCGGCGTCCCTGAAGGTCGCCCATCACATCGCCTAACCGATCGGAAGGAACCAACACTTCAACGTCATAAATCGGTTCAAGAATTTTAGGTCCTGCAATCTTAAAGGCAGCGCTGAATGCGTTACGTCCGGCCAACCGGAATGAAATTTCGTTCGAATCGACAGGATGCATTTTTCCGTCGTAAACGCAAACCCTGATGTCGCGGGCATAAGATCCTGTAAGCGGTCCCTCTTCCATTTTCTCCATGATCCCTTTAAGAATGGCAGGAAGAAATCGCGCATCAATTGAACCACCGACCACACAGTTGCAGAAAACCAGTTTTCCGCCCCAAGACAGTTCGGTTACATCGGTTCCTCGTAAACTTATTTTCATTTCTTTGCCATCAATCTTGTACATCTCTGGCACAGGCATTCCCTCGACGAAGGGCTCAATCACAAGGTGAACTTCACCAAACTGTCCCGAGCCACCGCTCTGCTTCCGGTGACGGTAGTCTCCTGCGGCAATTTTGGTGATTGTTTCGCGATACGGAATTTTTGGTTTCAGAAATTGAATATCAATTTTATAAACATTATCGAAATACCATTTCAACGTGTTAATATGGTATTCGCCCTGTCCATGTAGAAGGATTTGCTTCAACTCTTTGGAATACTCAATAATATAGGTAGGATCTTCTTCTGCGAGTTTGTGTATATATTCACCCATCTTTTCTTCGTCCGACTCGTTCACAGCCTTTATAGCGGTGGTGTAGCGGGGGGCAGGATATTTTAATGGTGGAAAGCTAATCTCTGCGTCCTTGTCGCAAAGGGTGTGGTTATGTTTGACGTCTTTCAGTTTTACCGTGGCACCAATGTCTCCGGCTTGCATTTCAGAGACTTTCATGCGGGTTTTTCCTGCTACACAATAAATCTGCGAGATCCTTTCTTTCGAATTTTTGGTGGTATTGATCAGATCCATCCCTTCTTTCAAAATCCCGGAAATTACCTTAAAATAGGTGACTTCACCGACATGCTGTTCGATAGATGTCTGGAATACGAAGATAGAGGTTGGCCCATTTATATCCATTTTAATAAATTTTCCGTCGATTGTTTCAACCGGAGCAAGTTCACCCGGGTTTGGAGCTACATTGCAAATAAATTCCATGAGTCGGCGGACTCCCATGTCGCGTGCGGCGCAAACACAGAAAAC
>JAAFHB010000497.1 GCA_010906965.1 Mariniphaga sp.
GTTGATGAAGTTTTACCCGCTGTCTGGCCCGATGACTATACGCTTAGTTCTGTAGTGAAAATTGCCGAGAATTGTCCGGCAGGCCACGAAATAGAATTCATTGCTCACTATGAGATTAAAACATACATGCCGATTCACCGAATCGTAAAATGGGGAAAAGTAAAAATAAAGGTCGAGCCTGGACAATAAAAAAAAACGTTTAATACAAAAAAACCAAAAAGCCACAACGGAATCTTATTTTGCCGCGCGTATTCAATATTGTCGGCAGCCACATATGCGTTTTCAATTCCTGTAATTTGTTTTCGGGATTTGTTTTTAACGCCAATTTCAAAAGTATATTTATCGTCAACCAGAAAATCACTCTTTTCAGATCCATTTACAGCGTGAAGTACATGAAGTTGATTTAAAAAGAAGGTTTCCCGCAATGTCCCCTGATTTGACTGATTATCTGCCAGTGAATTAACAAGATTCGGATTGTTAAAATATATCTTTTCAGGTTTATTCATTTTGCTGATTCCAGGTGTGCCGGTTTGCAAAAGTATTAACAAATCAGCTTTCTCCAGTAAATATAAATAGCGCAGGAGAGTTTCGCGACTTACACCTACCTGCTGACTAAGATTCACAATATTAGGCTTGTATGGAACAATCTCCGCCAATATTGCGATAAGCTTTCTTAAATAGTGAACAGCATTAAAATCAATTTTTTCAACCGAGGGTAAATCACTGTCTAACAAATGATTTACAGTTTGCTTAAGTCTGATTTGAAACTCGGCTTCACCATCATTGAAAAATGGATAATACCCGATTTGGAGATACTCCCCGAAAAGTTTCAGCGGTTTTATTTTCTCCAGGATTGGAAAAATTAATTTAGAGGCGTTATTCAAAAGATCATTCAGCTCGAGAACTGGAAAATGATGATTATATTTTAATTCGATAAACTCACGGAAAGACAAGCCCTGTAATTTATAGAGAATAGCCCGTCGGCTTAGATCCGCTTTCCCCCTATAAATATCCAATGCGGATGAACCAGTCACAACAATCTTCAGATCAGGAAAATAGTCATAAATATTTTTGATCTCCTGCGACCAGTTTTTGTATTTATGAATCTCATCCAGAAAAAGATACTTCCCTCCCTTTTTTACAAACTCATCTGCAAAATCGACAAGCGTATTTTTGGCGAAATACAAATCATCCATATTGGCATAAATGACTTCATCAGGTACCTCATTTAGGTTTTCCTTTATATACTGAAGAAGAAGCGTTGTTTTACCAACACCTCTTGCACCTGTTATCGCAATTAATCGATTCTCCCAGTTAATCTTCAAATAATTTTAATGCCTTGATATATTGCATTTAAATATTTACTATTATTGCATAGTACTACCCAGAGGTTTAACAATGCGAAAAACAATTGATATTCAGTTTGAAGACAATCTTCCGATTCCAAAATACCGGCAGATTATTGATGCGATTCAGCAAAAAATCAAGGCTGGTGACTTGAAGAAGGGCGATAAAATCCCGTCGCTGAACCAATTTTGCAAACAATACGGACTTTCGCAGGACACGGTTTTAATGGCTTACAACGAATTGAAATCAAAAGGGATCATTACTTCACAGGTTGGGAAAGGATACTATATTCAAAATGAAAACACCGATTTCAAGCACAAGGTATTGCTTGTTTTCGATCGGCTAACTGCCTATAAGGAAGAGCTGTACGATTCGTTTAAAGAAGCATTGAAAAAGGATGGAAACGAGCAAATCTTTTTTCACCACAACAACCTGAAAATGTTTCAAACCATTATCGACGGCTCAATTGGCGATTATTCTGAATACGTGATCATGCCCATCGATCATCCTGAAGTTCCGGAATTGATTGCCAAGCTACCGGCAAACAAGGTTTTTATTCTCGATCAGGGTCGCAAACA
>JAAFHB010000100.1 GCA_010906965.1 Mariniphaga sp.
GATTTGGCTTTTAAAGCATCATCAAAAAAACTCAAATTTGAATATCAACGATTTTAACAAATCGAAAACATCATGACGTACCTACCCAATTGCATTTGGATAAATAAACCTTACCTGAATGGTAAGGAAAACCACCGCTCAACATCTCCATCACTTTTCAAACAGGGTGCTATTAAATACCCGAAAATACGAAATTCATTTTTTTTAATTCTAATTCTGCTCGCCTGCAGTCAGCTGGGGTTTGGACAGGCTTCCGTTGGTGATTATCGTAGTTTTGCAACAGGATATTGGAGTGTCGCAGGCACTTGGGAAACATGCAGCGTTGCGGGTACTCCCGGAACATGGGTTACTGCAACGACTGTTCCAACGTCTGCAAATAATGTGACTATCCAAAGCACACATGTAATTACACTAAACACTGATGGTTCTGCTAGGGATGTCACAATTAACGGGACTTTAACTGTCTCTGCTAATAAAATTTTGAATATTTTTGGTAATTTTATTAACAATAATATTTTCAACTGTAGTACGAGCAGTGTTGAAATGAAGGGATTAATAACAGAAGCTCAAAATATTGGAGGATCAGCAATCACAACTTTTAATAAATTGATAATAAGTAACAATATAATGAATGGTATAAGGGTCAGCAATAATTTAAATATCAATAAGACACTTACTATAAATAAAGACTGCACTCTTCATCCAGATGCAACAGCCGTAATATCTGGTGGAATTTATTCTAACTTAGAAAATTACGGTACTGTAAAAGTAACACGTATTATAATTGGATCTGAAGATTATTTTAGCCAATATCCCGGTTATTTTGGTAGATTGATTGGAAGTGTTGAGTACAATGGAGAATCAAATCAGGTGATCAATCCTGTTACTTATATCAATCTGACGATTAATAATGCATCAAAATGTAATCTTAGGGGACAAGCTGACTGTAAAACTTTAATAATTTCTAAAGGAGTTTCGATAATTGAAAATAGTGGTTCATTAAATGTAGAAACGAATGCCTCTATTAGCGATTCGTTAGTTGTAAACTCTGGAGGCGAATTTTATGTGACGGGCGATATTGCAATAAATGGTGGAAAATTACTAGTACTTAAATCTAGTTCAATATCCAGTTCATCATTTACCTATGGTACATATTCAGGGGCAGGAACAATAAATGTAATACGTTTTATGTCAGCTACAGACAATTGGCATCTATATTCTTCACCCGTTTCAGGTCAGTCTGTTCATAGTTTTTTACAAACCAATCCTGAAATTCCTGATTTATTGAATGCTTCAAAACAAGTGATTGGAGTCGGGATGCGCGATTATAATACTGCAGTTGATCAATGGAATGCACCATTTATTTATGGGAATACAGATACTGGTGATATGACACCAGGCAAAGGATATAGTGTTCGCACATTACAGACTGACGCTATTCATCCAGGAATGATCTATTCTACTGGTACTCCCGTAAATCATCCAACATCTACGTTGAATACAACAGGCAATAAATGGAATTGTATCGGAAATCCTTATACCTGTGTTTTAGATGCTACTGTATTCTTAAGTTTAAATTCAACTTTAATTGACAATATATACCCAGGTGTCTATATTTGGGATAGTAGTACATCTGGATATAAACCTCATATTGCAGCTGAAAATTATCCAATACAGTTCGGTCAAGGATTCTTTGTTAAATCGAAATCTGCAGGTGGAAGCATTATCTTTGAACCTACTATGCAAAGTCCTGATCCTATAATACCTTTTAAAGCTGCAAAAATCCAATGGCCGTCAATCGAAATAGTTTCTGCTAATCAGTCTTCGCTAAGTTCCACTAAATTCATGTTTATAACTAATACAACAAAAGGATTAGACATCGGTTATGATGCTGGTATGCTTAAAGCTAACCCAGACTTTGCACTCTATTCCAGACTACTGGAAGATAACGGTGTCGATTTTTCATTACAGTGTTTGCCTGATCAAAATTACGACCAGTATGCAATTCCACTTGGGATTGATTGTAAAGCAGGAGGCGACGTAACCTTTACAGCAGAAACAGTCAACTTACCTTCAGGATGCCAGGCTTTATTGGAAGACAGAGCAGCAAAAAGGTTTACGAGGCTTGATTTGAAAGATGCCAAATACACCGCAACTGTGAGTGCAGATACAAAAGGAACAGGACGGTTCTTTCTTCATACCTCTGATGTGATCAGCGGTGATCAACCAATTGAAAAAGAACAATTTAAAGTCAATAAAATTGGTAAGACTCTTTATATTAATGGTGAAGTAAGCGACAATGCAAATTTCTTTGTTTATTCTGTAACTGGTCAACAGTTGGCCAATTTTAAGGCACAAAACCAGGTTCAGAATCAGTTCGATGCATCCGGATTACCCGCAGGCGTTTATATTCTGACCGTTAACGATAAGAGTCAAAAAAAATCAATCAAATTTGTAATCGAAAATTAATTGGAACAATCATGAAAACAGAAGATTACTCAGCAACTATAAAAGATAACATTCAACCAGAAAGCAGTGAGAAACTGATGGGGCGGAGAGAGGTTATAAGCAAAGCCGGATTATTTGCCTTGTCTGCAACAACGATGATGGTATTGATGAAAAGTCAGCCAGCGATGGCGACATCGAATAGGCCAGAAATAAATACTTATATAGCCCCTCCTGATCAGAATCAAACCTGGCAACGCACTACGCGTAAATAGCTTTATCGTATAATTGTTTTATAAAAGAGCCTTGCAGATTTAAACACTGCAAGGCTCTTTTTATTGATCGATTTCTTAAGAATCAATTACCTGATTCAATCACTTTTTCAAACTCCTGTTTCTCCAGCTACTAATAATCTTACTTTAAGTAAAAATATTTACAAATATTTTTTGTAATTGTAAAAAATTTTATATTTTTGTCGTTGTGTAAAATTTAATACTACAATTCATTGATGCACGATAAAATATTTTACACAACTGGAATTTTAAACGTCAAATGATGTAAATTCAATTTGCAGCAAATTTTTAAAATCAATCATCATAAGAATAACTTAAAGCAGCGTTTAATATGGAAATCACAAAAAGACAAACCGCAAAAAAAAATGAGAAATTGGTCAACAGGAGAGAAGCCCTGTCCAAAACAGGTTGTTTGGTGCTTTCTGCAGCTACAATGATGATATTAATGAAAAGTCAGCCAGCGAAGGCGGCATCCTAATTTGAATATGGCATTGTTACTTCTTTTTAGTTGAGAAGATATCCTTCACGCTTGGTGCATAAGGAATTAAAATAGAATTTAAGAATAAAGGGAGTAAAAGAGAATTAACAGGTTCTCTTTTACTCCCTTCGTTATTGGTGGGTTTTTCGTTTAAGTGGCCTGGTGACTGTCCAAATAATGAGCAGTCACCCGTCCATTTTCAAACTCTCCTAAAACAATGTATTTATAAAATCACGTTCCGGATCAGTCGGAAATTGCGAATCCTTCCCAAAACCAGGATGCCTTTTAATCCATTGTCCGCGTGTAAAATCGGGAAAATCGACCAACGCACCACCGCGAGTTACTGACATCTCCGACAGGGCTGAAACAGCACTCCAGGCAGCGGCATCGTAAGCATCAAGCGGAACCGGCTTTTTATTACGCACTGCATCATAAAAATCATTCAGCATGATGAAATCCATTCCACCATGACCTGCTCCAGTGGCTTTTTCCCCTTTTTCGCGCCAGTACTGATGGTCGTACTTCTTCAACCAATCTTCGGCTTTGTCCCAAACATGCGGTTTGCTTTTTCCTTCCACATAAATCTGCTCACCTGCATCCTGCCAGTCACCGCCACCTTCACCCTTCCAGAGACCATTGGTACCCTGTACACGGAATCCCAAAGAGTAAGGACGCGGTAGATTTGTATCGTGCGTAACTATGATTGTTTCACCATTCGCGCATTTGATCATCGAGGTAACAATATCGCCAAGATTAAAGTTGATGTCGTGATAGGGGTGATCCTTGGCAACATGATCATCAATAAATTTGCTTAGTCCGCGTGCTTTAGTAGCCATCGCAGAAATGGTCAGAAAACGATTCCCGCGGTTGATATCAAGGTAAACTCCAATCGGACCAAGACCATGGGTAGGGTAGAGGTCGCCATTTCGTTTGACTGCATGTAAGCCACGCCATTGAGCTTCTGAATGAGCCTCTTTGCCAATTTTCAGATTATTGGTTTCCACATCAAACTTCACACCGCGCAAATCGTGTTCGTATCCGCAGCGACAATGGATTAACTCTCCAAACTGGTTCGTACGCACCATATTCAGAATCGCCATTACATCGCGCCGGTAGCAGACATTTTCGAGAATCATTACCTGATTTCCGGTCTGCTCGTGAACGTTGACCAGATCCCAGCACTCTTCAAGCGTATTTGCCGCAGAAACCTCTACGCCTGTATAAGGAACACCAGCCTTCATTGATGCCACAGCCATCGGAACATGCCATTCCCAGGGTGTTGCAATAATAACGGCATCAAGTTCTTCATTTTTAACCATTTCCTCGTAGGAGTGATCGCTTCCTGTATAAGCTTTGGCGGCTTTCATTCCATTTTTAGCTATAATTTTCTGGACATTGTCGATCGCTTCCTGGCTGATATCACATATCGCGACAACTTCTATTCCCCCAACGGTAATTGAATCATGCACATGGCCACTGCCACGTCCTCCAAGACCAATAAACCCAACTCTTACAATATTTGGGTCATGTTTGACCGAATCTTTGGTTTTATCCTTTTTCTGACCAAATGCTTCACTATTTGTGAACGCCATCCCTGCAATGCCCATTCCGGCAACGGTTCCCATTTTTACAAAATCTCTGCGGTTTGTTTTCATCTTTTTGTATTGATTAGTTTCTCTTTTTGCAAATTTGAGGAATCGAAACAACAAAATAAAATGTTTGCATAACTTTGTGCCGTTTAATTTTAAAATAATATCTATGAATCAAAAAAGCCGGATGCGCCGGACGGATCATGTTGTAACTTTCAGAAAATTTGGAAGAAAAGGGTATTCTGCTTTCCAGAGTATGCACAAAGCCGTGCGAATAGGATGCTTAAGCGTTTCCTATTTACTTTTCGCAATTCCTTCGAGTGCTGAAAGAAACATGATGGTCGTCGGACCCGATACGATCAGCTCAATGAAAAACATTGAAGTTGAACCGATTGTGGTCAGCGCACAGCGTGCTCCTGTTGCTTTCCCGCAGGTAGCCCGCATCGTAAAAGTAATTGGGAAGGAAGAAATTCAATCGGCGCCTGTTCAAAGTCTGCAGGACTTGCTCGAGTATTCATTAAATGTAGATGTCAGGCAACGAGGCAATTATGGCGTACAAGCCGACATCAGTATTCGCGGAGGATCATTCGATCAAGTACTTATCCTCCTGAATGGAATCAATATCAACGACCCCCAAACTGGTCATCACTCCCTCAATCTCCCGGTTAGTTTCGATGCCATCGAACGGATTGAAATTCTCGAAGGTCCTGCTTCCCGCATTTACGGACCGAATGCTTTCAGTGGCGCAATCAACATCATCACAGGTACATCCGACAAGTCAAATCTAAAAGCCCGCGTCAGTGGCGGACAAAATGGCTTTTATGACACTGGTCTTTCCGGAACTTTTGTCTCGGGAAAGCTTACAAATTTTGTCTCTGCCGATCACCGGAGTTCTGATGGTTACATTAAAAACACCGATTTCAAACTCACCGATGCTTTCTATCAGGGGAAACTGTCAACAAATGCAGGCAATCTTGAATGGCAGGCAGGGCATACCGACCGAAGTTTTGGCGCCAATAGCTTTTATACGCCGGCATATCCCGACCAGTTCGAACAGGTAAAAACAACCTTTGCCTCCATTAAAATGGAAACTGGTGAAATTGTACATTTTACACCTTCGGTTTATTGGCGGCGAAATCAGGATCGTTTCGAGCTTTTCCGGTACCCTGAACTAACTCCCACGTGGTACAAAGATCATAATTACCATCTTACGGATGTCTATGGCACTAATTTAAATGCCTGGTTCACTTCGAAATTTGGAAAAACGGCTTTTGGAGCTGATTTTAGAAGTGAGAATATTTGGAGTACCGTATTAGGCAAACCATTAACTATTACAATTCCTGTTCCCGGTGAAAACGGAAAGGTGTTTACCAAATCGGATACCCGAACCAACTTTAGCTTATTTGCCGAACATTCTATTTATTTACAGCGGTTTACGGCATCGGCTGGTATGATGGCCATCTGGAATTCTCAACTTGGACAACGGTGGAATTTCTATCCGGGAATTGATTTAAGCTGGCGTGTTTTCGATGCTGTAAAATGGTACACATCCATCAATTCTTCGCTGCGATTACCTACATTTACAGACTTATATTATTCGAGCGCAACCAATATCGGTAATTCTTCGCTTAAACCTGAAAAGGCAGTTGCCTATGAGTCAGGTTTCAAATATCAGTTTAACGGGATCGATGGTCATCTGTCGTACTTTCACCGAAGTGGAAAAGACATGATCGACTGGGTCAAAAAACCAGATGAAAACATATGGTATGCACAGAATATCACAGAATTAAATACAGATGGAATTGAATTTTCGGCTAAAATCAATCCGCAAAAGTTTTTTGATAAGAAGTTATTCATCAAATCGATCAACCTTTCCTGGTCGTGGCTGACCCAAAGTAAGCAATCGGGTATTTTTGCTTCAAAATATGTGCTTGATTTTCTGAATCACAAAATTGATCTTGGCATTTCGCATTCAGTTGTTAAAAATGTTGGAATCAACTGGCAAATTTCATATCAGGACAGAAACGGATCGTACACGAACTGGGAAGGTTCCAAATATGGAAATGAGGTTGAATACAAACCTTTTGTATTAGTTGACAGCAGGTTGCATTGGACTAAAAATAATACAAATATTTACCTGGAAGCCTCAAATCTTTTCGACAAATCTTATTATGATTTTGGAAATATCGCACAGCCCGGACGGTCATTACGGATTGGTATCATTCATCAATTCAATTTATAAAAGAATAAAAGAGGATGGGAAAAGTTTCATTCTCTTTTATTTTATTGCCAAAGGCTGAAAAATTGCTACCTTCGCATTACTAAAAATAAAGGTAGATCATATGTTGAAAGGAATTTTAGCCATCACCGGGCAACCCGGACTCTATAAAGTGATTTCGGAAGGCAAAAATAATGTGGTGATTGAATCGTTGCTAACAGGTAAAAAATCAACGGCTTACGCTGATGCCAAAATGAGCACGCTCGAAGATATCGCCATTTACACATTGACGGAAGATATCCCGTTAAAAAAGATATTCCGGATAATTTCGGAGAAAGAAAATGGTGGTCAGGCGATCAGTGTGAAATCTACGCCTGATGAACTCAAAAAATATTTCGAATTAATTTTGCCGGACTATGATAAAAGTCGCGTGTATGGTTCGGATGTAAAAAAAGTCATTTCGTGGTATAACTTATTAAACGAAAAAGGATTGCTTGTTTTTGAGGATGAAAAGCCTGAAGAAGAAGTTGCGGCAGATGACAAAGCTGTATCTGAAGACGCTAAGGAATAAGTAGAGGAGAAGGAGAGAAGAAAAAATTGTGCAAAGCTTCCTTCTTAACCACTGAATAATATATTTAAAGAGAGCGGAAATCATCAGATTTCCGCTCTCTTTGTTATTTTGATATTCTAAATGACAGGATCAAATAGACTAATTCAATTTGCTGTCAATTAAATTTTTAAGTTCGGTAAAATGAACTTCGTCAAATCCTTGCGACAGGTAAATGATTTTGCCAGTCTCATCAATCAAAAAGCTACGGGGTATACCTTCGGAAGCAAACAAACCAAAAACTTTTCGTTTAAGATCGGGAACCAGCGGAAAGCTAAAGTTCAGATCTTTTCCAAATTTAAGAACCTCCTCCCAGGAGTGTTCGCGCCCAAAAGTGAGCATTGCAAATTTGGGATTATCCTTATGTTTGTTCCAGATTTGTTCCTGTACCAATGGCAGCTCTCTCCGGCATGGCCCGCACCAGGTTGCAAAGAAATTAATCAAAACGATTTTTCCTTTGTAATCAGTAATTGAGACAACTTTCCCTTTCGAAATTTCAAATTTAAATGATGGAATAGTTTGATCTTTAATCAATAATGTGGCTTTATCAGGCTCGCTGGCAACTTGTCCGAAAACCGTTCCACCCACAAATGTCATTGCAATAAAAAGAAATAGCTTCGTCATTTTTTTACTTTAACCTTTCTCTGTTATAAAGCGCCCGATATTATTTTTGATTCTCAAACTGGCATTAGCCACATCGCCCTTCTCAAACTTATCGCCTGTGATATTCTCAAAAAGCTCAATGTACCTTTCAGAAATTTGATTAACGAGATCATCTGTCATTTCAGGAACTGTCTGCCCTTCGAGACCCTGGAAGCCATTTTCGATCAGCCATTGACGAACAAACTCTTTCGACAATTGCTTCTGCAGTTCACCTTTCGCCAAACGTTCTTCATACCCTTCGGCATAAAAATAGCGGGATGAATCAGGTGTATGAATTTCATCAATCAGGTAAATCTTACCATCTTTTTTTCCAAATTCATATTTTGTATCCACAAGGATCAAACCCTTATCTGCTGCCATTTCTGTACCTCGCTGGAACAGCGAATAGGTGTAATTTTCGAGCATCTCGTAGTCTTCGGCTGATACAAGTTCTTGTTTAATAATCTCTTCACGCGAAATATCCTCATCGTGACCTTCGGAAGCCTTGGTCGTAGGTGTAATGATCGGCGTTGGGAATTTCTGACTCTCCTTCATGTCCTCGGGCATTGGAACACCACACAATAATCGTTTTCCGTCGCGATACTGGCGCCATGCATGACCAGTCAGATAACCTCTGATGACCATTTCAACTTTGAATGGTTCGCATAAATGACCGATTGTAACCATAGGATCAGGCGTTGCAATTTTCCAGTTGGGTACAATATCTGCCGTTGCATCAAGAAATTTAGCAGCTATCTGATTTAAAACCTGTCCTTTAAATGGAACACCCTTGGGTAAAACAACATCAAATGCCGAGATCCTGTCCGAAACAACCATTACCAGGTATTCATCGTTGATATTGTAGACATCTCTTACTTTCCCTTTATAGAAACTCTTCTGTCCGGGAAACGAAAAATTGGTAGAAACAATTGCATTGCTCATCTAATCTGTGTTTTAAAGGTTATTAATAATCTTCATTGTGAAGGATATTGTACCGATCGTAGGCATCCACAATCTCTCTGACCAATTTATGTCGTACAATATCACTTTTATCGAAATGAATGGTTGAAATTCCTTCCACGCCATTCAATATTTTTAATGCCAAAATTAATCCGGAATGCTGTTTCCGGGGTAAATCGATCTGGGTAATGTCACCTGTTATGATATACTTGGTATTCAGACCCATGCGTGTCAGAAACATTTTTAATTGCGGAATCGTTGTATTTTGTGCTTCGTCAAGAATTACAAAGGCATTGCTAAGCGTTCTTCCCCGCATAAAAGCCAGCGGAGCGATCTGAATAATACCATCTTTCAGGTATTCCTCCAGCTTCTTTGGAGGCATCATATCCAGCAACGCATCGTAAATGGGCTGAAGATAAGGATCTATCTTTTCTTTAAGATCTCCCGGTAAAAACCCGAGGTTCTCGCCAGCTTCGACAGCGGGCCGGCTAAGAATGATCCGTTTAATTTGCCTGTTTTTTAATGCACTAATTGCTAACGCAATAGCCACATATGTTTTACCTGTTCCAGCAGGTCCGATCGCAAATATCAGGTCATCTTTTTTACATCCTTCAACCAATTTTTGCTGATTGGCGGTTCGCGGCCGGATGGGTTTCCCTGTATTTCCAAAGAGCAAAATATCACTGTTATTTTGAATACTCTGATCGACGGAATTAATATCATCCATCATTATTTGGTGAATCGTCTCGTCTGAGAGTGCATTAAAATGGTAGTAATGCTCGATAATCAACTGAAATTTGCGGATAAAATCGCCCACCTCTTGTTCTTCACCTTTAACTTTGATAGTCATTCCACGGGCTACCACCAAAACCTTGGGACATAATGACCTGATCAACTCCATTTTGGAATTTCTTACACCGTAAAATTCTGTGGGTTCGATCCCTTCGAGTTGAAAACTATGTTCGATCATATCTGCCTTTTTAGGTCCTGCAAAATAAGCACTTTTTCGCAACCATTTTCTTACCTTCGTCGCAATAAAAACGGTAAAAAAGTGAATACAAGAAAAGATCAAATGGCGTCGTTTGAGCGACTGCTCGATATAATGGATGAATTGCGTGAGAAATGTCCCTGGGATCAGAAACAAACCTTCGAATCGCTGCGAAAGCTGACAATTGAGGAAGTTTACGAACTGGGTGACGCAATTCTCCGCAGCGACTTACAGGAGATTAAAAAAGAGCTTGGAGACATCCTGCTTCACGTCGTTTTTTACGCGAAAATCGGCTCCGAATTAAATAACTTTGATATCGGAGACGTCACCAATAATCTGATAGAGAAATTAATATATCGTCACCCACATGTTTTTGGCGAAGTCGAGGTGAAGAATGCCCGGGAAGTTGAAGAAAATTGGGAAGCTTTAAAATTAAAAGAGAAGGGCAGAGGCAAGCGTGTACTCGAAGGGGTACCAGCATCGCTTCCTGCGCTTGTAAAGGCAAACAGAATTCAGGAAAAGGCGCGGGGAATGGGCTTCGACTGGGAAGAAAAAGAGCAGGTTTGGGACAAAGTCAAGGAGGAACTTGACGAATTTGAGGTTGAAGTTCGCGCCAAGGATATAAAGAATATGGAAAATGAGTTTGGAGACCTTATTTTCTCGATTGTCAATGTTGCCCGGTTGTACGATATCGATCCGGAAAGCGCACTTGAGCGGACTAACCAGAAGTTTATCAGGCGATTCAATTATCTCGAAGAGCAAACCCTTCTAAAAGGAAAATCATTGCACAAGATGAGCCTCGCTGAGATGGATGTATACTGGGAAGAGGCAAAAAAAAGCGAGAAGAAATAAACATTAAAGAAAAAAGCGGCTATTCGCCGCTTTTTTCTTCTTCGATAGGTAGAATAACTTTGGGTATTATAGTTACAACTATCTTCTCTTTTGTTTCATCGAGATCGATGTTGATTGTATCGCCTTCGCTGATATCGTTACCAATAATTGCTTCAGCCATTTCATCTTCAAGGTATTTTTGAATGGCTCTTTTCAAAGGTCTTGCACCAAACTGAGGATCGAAACCTTTGTCAGCAATAAAATTTTTGGCTTGCTCTGTAATGATAAGCTTGTATTTAAGCGTTTCAACGCGTTCGTACAATCCTTTAAGCTCAATATCAATGATTTGCTCAATATGACTTTTATCAAGCGGATTAAATATCACGACGTCATCGACCCTGTTCAAAAATTCAGGAGCAAATGCACGTTTTAAAGCCTTTTGAATTACAAATTTAGCATGTTCGTTTTCCTCATCTGCCGATTTGCGGGTAGAGAAACCTACACCCTGACCAAATTCCTTAAGTTGCCTTGTCCCGATATTTGAAGTCATGATCACAATCGTATTGCGGAAATCGATTTTCCGGCCAAGACTGTCTGTCAGACGTCCTTCGTCCATTACCTGAAGCAGGATATTGAAAACATCGGGATGTGCTTTTTCAATTTCATCGAGTAAAATAACTGCGTACGGCTTACGGCGGACTTTTTCGGTCAGCTGGCCACCCTCTTCGTATCCAACATATCCGGGAGGCGCTCCGACGAGACGCGAAACGGAGAATTTCTCCATATATTCGCTCATATCAACGCGAATAAGCGCATCGGAAGTATCAAATAAGTATTGTGCCAATACCTTGGCTAACTGTGTCTTTCCAACGCCTGTTGGTCCAAGGAAAATGAAGGAACCAATTGGTTTATTGGGATCTTTCAATCCGGCACGGTTACGCTGTATCGCCTTCGTAATTTTAAGTACTGCATCATCCTGACCAATGATATTCTTTTTCATATCATTGTACATGTTCTGAAGCCGTTTGCCTTCAGCCTGCGCAATTCGTTGAACCGGAATGCCCGACATCATCGCAACTATATCGGCAACCTGCTCTTCACCAACAATTTCACGATGATTTTCCAATTCCTTCTCCCAAACCTCTTTTTCCTTGTCCAGCAAAGCCAAAAGGTTCTTTTCTTTATCACGGAAGCTTGCAGCCAGTTCGAAGTTTTGACTTTTCACAGCCTGAATTTTCTCAGCCCGCGCTTCTTCAATACGTTCTTCGAGTTTGATGATCCGTTCAGGAACAGTAATATTTGTAATATGAACCCTTGATCCGGCTTCATCGAGCGCATCAATTGCCTTATCAGGTAGGTGACGATCCGAAATATACCTTGTTGTAAGTCTGACGCAAGCTTCAATGGCTTCATCAGTGTATGTTACATTGTGATGATCTTCGTATCGCTCCTTAATATTGTGGAGTATTTCGATGGTTTCTTCAACTGAAGTTGGTTCGACCATGACTTTCTGAAAACGGCGTTCGAGCGCGCCATCCTTTTCGATGTGCTGACGAAATTCGTCAAGCGTGGTTGCTCCGATACATTGAATAT
The DNA here is from genome assembly GCA_010906965.1 of Mariniphaga sp. Classification (GTDB taxonomy): domain Bacteria; phylum Bacteroidota; class Bacteroidia; order Bacteroidales; family Prolixibacteraceae; genus JAAFHB01. Next base: position 12,645 of record JAAFHB010000100.1, read on the forward strand.
CGCCGCGGGCAAGTGCTGGCTTGAGCATATTCGCAGCATCAAGCGAACCTGTTGCTCCTCCGGCACCTACAATTGTATGGATCTCATCTATAAATAAGATTATATTGTCAACTTTGGCCAGCTCATTTAATATGGCTTTCATTCGCTCTTCGAATTGTCCGCGGTATTTGGTTCCGGCCACAATAGATGCAAGATCCAGACTGATAACACGTTTGTCGAATAGTACCCTTGAAACCTTTCGTTGTGATATTCGCAATGCCAGCCCCTCCACAATGGCAGACTTACCGACACCCGGTTCACCGATCAAAACAGGATTGTTCTTTTTTCGCCGGCTCAGAATCTGGGCAATACGCTGAATCTCTTTTTCTCTTCCAACGATCGGATCGAGGCTTCCTTCGATGGCTGCCTTGGTGATGTCGATTCCAAAATTATCCAAAACAGGTGTATCCGTTTTAGGAGCTGATGAACCTTTTGATCCTGAGGAGCTACTACCACCACCGCTGCTTTTTCCGAACATATCTTCTCCTTCGTCACTGTCTTCCGGAAAATCGGATTTGCTTTCGATCCTGGTCAATTCCTCTATCTGAGACTTAACAGCCTCGTATCCACTATTATAATGTTTAAATATTGCGCTCACAAGACTGTCTTTTTCTTTTAAAATGGCCAATAGTAAATGACCTGTATTAACTGTACTTTCATTCATAGCTCTTGCTTCGAGAAAAACGAATTTAAGAGCTTTTTCGGTATTTTTAAGTAGCGGGATATTCGCTTCCAATTGTAGCGAACTGTCTTTACGTAACTGTATTTCAAGGTCCTTGCGCATTTTCATAAAATCGAGATGTAATTTATTCATTACATCGATGGCAATACCTTCACCATCTCGGATAATGCCAAGAAAAATATGCTCAGTGCCTATATGGTCATTCCCCAATCTGATGGCTTCCTCACGGCTATAAGAAAGCACATCTTTAATACGGGGAGAGAATTTTGAGTCCATAATATATGTATGTCTGATGTTTTAATGATCAAGTTTAAATTAAGCGACTAAATTACTTAATAATTCACAATAAATTACACATGACGAAAGAACTTTATTTTTTTCCAAAACAGATTTTTAAAATATATCGTGTTCATATTTAAGAGATTAATAGACAATTAATTATTTTATCATAAATTGAAATTTCTTTTGTAACTTTTTGTTTATCATTTAATTTCGTTTTAAAAGCAACATTGTATTTGAAAGCATTATAAAAACAACAATTTTTTATACCAGTATGTTTAAAATTACTATTTTTGTGTGACTTTTTATATTTAAATAAATACAAATAAGACATATATGTCTGATTTAGAAAGAATTATACAGATTAATATTGACGAGCAAATGAAATCGGCCTACATCGATTATTCGATGTCAGTGATCGTTTCGAGGGCTTTGCCGGATGTCCGCGACGGACTTAAACCCGTGCATCGCAGGGTTTTATTTGGAATGAGTGAATTAGGAAGCGCATCGAATAAGCCTTATAAAAAATCGGCCAGGATAGTGGGAGAGGTGCTTGGAAAGTTTCACCCGCATGGAGATTCGTCTGTTTATTACGCGATGGTCAGGATGGCCCAGGTATGGTCACTTCGTTACCCGTTGATCGATGGTCAGGGTAACTTTGGATCAGTTGATGGTGACAGTCCTGCAGCAATGCGTTATACCGAAGCCCGTTTGAAAAAATTGGCAGAGGAAGCTTTGGCGGATCTTGATAAAAATACAGTTGATTTTCGTCCCAACTTTGATGAGACTTTACAGGAACCAACTGTTCTGCCAACAAAGTTTCCAAACCTTCTTGTAAATGGTGCTTCCGGAATTGCTGTAGGTATGGCAACGAATATGGCACCTCATAACCTTACCGATTCAATTGATGCAATTATCGCTTATATCGATAATAACGATATAGAGATGAGTGAGTTAATTAACATTGTTAAAGCTCCCGATTTTCCTACAGGTGGAATTATATATGGTTATTCCGGTGTTAAAGAGGCCTTCGAAACTGGTCGGGGACGAATCGTTGTCAGAGGAAAAGCTGATATTGAAGCGGTTGAACACGGACGTGAAAAATTGGTGATCACCGAGATTCCTTATATGGTCAACAAGGCAGAATTGATTATCAAAATTGCTGAACTTGTCAACGAGAAAAAAATCGAAGGAATTTCGAATGTGAATGACGAGTCGGATCGTACCGGTATGCGGATTGTCGTTGATATCAAGCGCGAAGATATGGCAAGCGTTGTGCTTAATAAGTTATATAAATTAACACAGTTACAGACCGCGTTCAACGTCAACAACATCGCCTTGGTAAAAGGTCGTCCGCAGATGTTGAATCTCAAAGATTTGATTCATTATTTTGTAGAGCATCGTCACGAAGTGGTTATCAGACGTACGCAATACGATCTTGAGCAATCGGAGAAAAAAGCCCATATATTGGAAGGATTGATTATTGCAATTGATAATCTTGACGCAGTTATCACCTTGATCCGTAACGCTAAAACTCCAGAGGAGGCGCGCGAAGGATTGATGTTGAACTTCGAATTAGATGAAATTCAGGCACGTGCGATATTGGATCTTCGTCTTCAAAGACTGACAGGTCTCGAACGCGATAAAATCCATGCCGAATACCAGGAATTGTGCAAATATATTGACTATTTAAAAAATATATTAGCCCACGAATCTGTCAGGATGGGAATTATCAAAGATGAGCTGCGCGAAATCAAAGCTCTTTATGGTGATGCCAGAAGGACTGAAATAGTATATGCATCCGAAGATTTTAATCCGGAGGATTTTTATGCCGATGAGGATATGGTCATCACAATATCTCACATGGGTTATATCAAACGCACGCCACTGACTGAATTCAGAACACAAGCAAGAGGTGGTACCGGATCGAAAGGTTCGAGCACACGTGAAGAGGATTTCCTTGAGCACATGTTTATTGCCACCATGCACAACACTTTGTTACTTTTCACTGAAAAAGGTAAATGTTTCTGGCTCAAGGTTTACGAAATACCCGAAGGAACAAAAGCATCGAAAGGACGTGCTATTCAAAACTTGCTGGGAATCGAAGCTGATGATCAGGTAAGGGCATATATTAATGTCACATCGCTGAAAGATGAAGCTTATATCAATAACAACTACATTATTCTTTGCACCAAGAAAGGTGTAATTAAGAAAACCCCGCTTGAAGCTTACTCGCGCCCACGTCAAAATGGTGTTAACGCAATTACAATCCGCGAGAATGACCAGTTGATCGAAGCACGTCTTACAAATGGCGACAATGAGATCATGCTTGCAGTTAAGTCGGGTAAATCAATCAGATTCCACGAAAAGCATGCACGTGCTATTGGTCGAACAGCTTCCGGTGTAAGGGGCATTCGCCTCGAAGATGAGAATGACGAATTAGTTGGCATGATTTGTGTCCAGAATGATTCGGATGATATTCTGGTTGTGTCGGAGCATGGATTTGGAAAGCGTTCCAAAATTGAGGATTACCGTATTACCAATCGTGGCGGTAAAGGGGTTAAAACAATCAATGTTACCGAAAAAACGGGAGCACTCGTTGCCATCAAGAATGTTACTGACTCAGACGATTTAATGATCATTACACAAGCTGGTGTAACCATCCGTGTACCTGTATCTAAAATCAGAATGACAGGACGTGCTGCTCAGGGAGTTAAGCTGATTAATCTTCGCGACGATGATTCTATTGCTTCTGTTGCGCGGGTTGAAATTGAAGAAGTTGATGAAATCGAAACGGATGGTACCGAACTTCCTGGTGATACGGAAGATTTACCTTCAGACGATGAAACGACTGATAACGAACTCGAATAGTACCAATTAAGTATATATTTAACCTGTAATTTTTTTGTATTTTTAAAAAAAATGATTCATTTTTGTAACAATTTAAAACACAAACAATTTTAAACATGAAGAAATTATTTTTCGCAGCTGTTCTTTTAATCGCAAGCACCATGGTGTTTGCACAAAAGGGCAAAGTTACAAGTGCTATTTCGTACAAGGATGCCGGTAAGCTTGATAAGGCCTGGGAAACAATTAAAGAAACTTTGGATCCTGCTAATCCAAAATCAGAGAAGACATTAAACTGGTCAGGAACATGGCAGGCACGAGGAGAAATTATTGAGGCAATAATTCTATCGAAAGATGAGAATTATAAAAAACTGGTTGAAAATCCTGTAGAAGAGGCATACAAATCGTACATGAAGGCGATCGAACTTGATGAAAAAGGTGGCAGTCCAGCTTTGAAAATCAAGCTTTTAACATTTTCGAATACCTTGATTAATCAGGCTGTTGAAGCCTACACGGCTCTCGACTATGTTAAAGCAACCGATTATTTTGAGAAAAAATTGGCTTTAGATCAAACACCAATGTTCAAAGCTGATGCTGCTATCGATACAGCTATCATGTACAATACCGGTCTTGCAGCGATGAATGCAAAACAATATCAGAAGGCAATTAAGTACTTTACTGACTGTGCCAAATACGGGTATAATGGAGGTTCATCTTATGCTCAGATGATTAGTGCTTACCAGTCACTTGGCGATACAGTTAAGTCTGTTGAAGTTATGAAAGAGGCTTTTGAAAAATACCCTGATGACCAAAGCATTAATGTTCAGTTAATTAATTACTATATCATGTCTGGACAGCCAAATGAGGCCATCAGTTACCTTGACAAGGCTATTGCAAAAGAGAAAGAGAATTCTTCGTTCTATTTGGCAAAAGGAGTAGCGCTCGACAAACTAGGTCGTCAGGATGATGCAGTTGAAGTTTACAAAAAAGCAATCGAAATAAAACCTGACAATGCTGATGCATATTACAACATCGGTGTCATCTATTTCAATCGCGGCGTAAAACAATTTGATGTTGCCAATACTGTTCCTACAAGTGATCAGGTTCGTTACGAAGCTGAAAAGAATAAGTCTGACGATCAATTCAAACTGGCCGTTCCTTATCTTGAAAAAGCAGTTGAATACAATCCAAAAGACAATTACATTCTTGAGCAGTTAAAGAATCTTTATTACAGGCTCAAAATGATGGACAAATTTGAAGCATTGAACAAGAAATAACAATAAACGACAAAATTAAAAGAGGGAGCACTTCCCTCTTTTTTTATCGCAATATAAATAACATAATATTAGTTATAAGACACGTGTATATTTGAATATCAGGCAGATATACTCCTATAAATGTAATCCAGGTTCTGACCTTTAAACTTTGATATGACAAATTAACTGCGCAATTGTTTTTGCAAAATGGTGTTTTTTCCTACAGTGTAAGCATAGAGTGCAGACGGCAAAAAATGAAGCTTTAATTTTTGCATCTCTTTCGTTCCGCTTTTATCGATTGTTGTTACCAAAGCAGAATTGAGTTGATTCGTTTCGCAAAAATTTAAAAGAGATTTTAATTCTCCCGGATTTTCGAAATAACGATTGCTCCACTTTATTTCTAAAGCCCATTGAGGCTTAAAGTTTTGCTGAGATAAACCAACCATATCAACCTCACCCTGAAATCTGCCTTGTGACCAGCGTGCATACCAAGGTTCAAACCAATCCCTTTGCAACCATTGGGCAAAAATGGCAGTTTCGACCATGGCGCCCATTAGTTTGTCCGTTGCTTGTAATGGGGTAAATAATGCACTTCTCAGTGATGGATTCGTCAGATAAATTTTAAAGTAGTTTGCCCGACTGAATTTCTTGGCGTTATGGTCGATGCGATGAATTATTTTGATTAAGAATGCCGCTTCAAGATACTGGATGTATTTTTTCAACGTGTTTTTTTCAACTCCTCCGGATGCCTGGCTTAAAGCTTCGAGCGAAAATTCCTGCCCTGAATTGTATGCAATACTCGTAAAAAGGGAATTGAGTTCCTGTACATCCTGAATTCCATATAAACTTGGTAAATCTCTAAGTAACACTTTATCAATGATATCAGATTTAATAAACCGTGATGGGTTCACCTGCATCTTTTCCGAGAATATGATTTCGGGGTACCCTCCATAGTTTATGTATTTCAAAAAATG
>JAAFHB010000101.1 GCA_010906965.1 Mariniphaga sp.
GCCGAAAAATATAAAATGCCTTCGATCAGGCTCACCGACGATGCTCAGAAAGTGATGCTCGATTACCGGTGGCCGGGAAATGTGAGGCAGTTGAAAAATATTACAGAGCAGATTTCGATTATCGAAACTGCCCGGGAGATTTCTGCCGCAAGTCTGATACATTATCTCCCATCAGAAAACATCGGTGTATTGCCAGCGCTCTATAACAAGGGTTTGGATGAAAAAACGTTCACAAGCGAGCGTGAGATTCTGTATAAAGTCCTATTCGATATGAAAAAGGATATGAACGACCTCAAAAAATTGGTTCATGAGTTCATGCAGGATGGTCCGACATCAAAAACGCATGAGGATAGTGCTCAATTATTCAGAAAGTTATATAATGATGAATCAGACGATTATAAACCTGCACAACCTCCATATTCTGCACCGGTAATTCTTAAAAGTTCAGGTCACGAAAATATTCAGGATACTGAGGAGTTTGTAGAAGAGTCGCTTTCGCTTGCTGATAAAGAGATTGAGATGATCCGAAAATCAATTGACAAGCATAACGGGAAACGGAAATTGGCAGCGCGCGAATTGGGTATCTCGGAAAGAACACTCTACAGAAAAATAAAAGAATACAAAATTGGATAATTGATGACAAAACAAACGATAAAATTACTTTTGGGTTTTACCAGCATTCTTATTATTGCGGTTGTCATAAACGCTTGTAAGATTGGCTATTCATTTACAGGTGCATCAATTTCTCCCGATGTAAAAACGGTTTTTATTGATTTCTTTACGAACAGGGCAAGAGTTGTCAATCCAATGTTAAGCCAGACATTCACGGAGGCGATGAAAGATAAGTTTGTGAACGAAACCGGTTTATCGATGGAGTCGCAACAGGGCGATCTTGAATTTTCGGGGGAGGTTACTGGCTATGAAGTGCGCCCATTGTCTGTTCAGCAGAGTGATCAAGGGCGTGATTTTGCTTCAATGAATCGATTGACGGTGACTGTTAAAGTTGTTTTTACAAATAATAAAGATCACGAACAGGATTTTAATACCACATTTTCAGCATATTACGACTGGGAAAGTACCCGTTCCCTGAATGAAGTGGAAAGTGCGGCTGTTGATGTCATTGTTGAACAGTTAGTGGATGATATTTTCAATAAATCGGTGGCGAATTGGTAACTTTGCAGATGCTGTGCAATCAAAAATGTGATGTAGTATGTCGATGACCCGCGATCAGATGTTACGATACCTTGATGATCCCTCGGTGCTAAACGAGCGGACACTGGGCGAACTACGTGAAATTTTGGATGAATATCCTTATTTTCAGACCGGTCATCTTCTTTATGTACGCAATCTGCAGAAAATGAGTAGTTTCAGATTTTCAGGTCAGTTGAAAATCAGTGCTATATATGCAACCGATCGTCCCGTTCTTTATCATCTTTTGAACCCCGAGCCTAAAAAGAAGGAAATGCATGATCATTCATTGGAGATCAATGTTATTTCTAACACAAATGATCTTCCAATACTTGAATTAGCTGAAGAGACGGCTGGTCATGAGGACCAACCCGACGAATCGTTTAAAACGATGGTCAATCATGCGGGGAAAGGGCATTTCGATTTATTAAATTTTGAACACAGCGACAGTGTTTATACGTTGGAAGAGATCGGGAGTGAGGAAGAAAAACCACTTTCTGAAATAGCGAAAGACATCAGTCATTTGGCGTCGGAAAAAGAAATAGGATCAGAACCGGAACAAAAAACTGATCTGATTGATCGATTTATCAAGGAAAATCCGGCTTTCTCGGCTAAGCAAACTGAGAATTCTGTTATTAGTGAAAGAATTAGTAAACAAATGGATAGAGTAGGTGAAAATGATGAATTTATCACCGAAACATTAGCGCGTATTTACGTAAAACAGGGACTTTTTGTGAAGGCAATTCAAGCTTTTCAAAAATTAAGTTTGAAATATCCCGAAAAAAGTGTTTATTTTGCGCGGCAAATTGAAGAAGTCACAAATCTGCTAAATAAATAATTCAATGTACACATTTATTATTGTTATAATTTTTATTGTTAGTGCCCTGCTCGTTTTAATGGTATTGGTACAGAATTCAAAAGGTGGTGGTCTTGCATCGTCATTTTCAAGTTCCAACCAGGTGATGGGTGTTCGCCGGACAACTGATTTTCTAGAGAAATTCACGTGGGGTTTGGCCATTGCACTTGTTGTTCTTTCTATAACAGCAACAGCTTTCCTTCCACGTGTGGGCGAGCAAGCTAAATCAAAAATCGAACAACAGATTCAGCAGGTTCAGGATCCAAGTCAGGTTCCTAATTTTCCTCAGGCAGTTCGTGATTCAACAAAATAGATTGAAGGTTTTTTAATCAGCGTTTAGGTTTCTGGTTTTGCCAGTACTTCCGAACTATTGAATTGAATTCAAGATTGATATATTAAAAGCCCGATTCGTCAACTGACGGACTGGGCTTTTCTGCGTATGTCTGACATTTGATTTTTAATGTCATGTTGGCAGTGACGAATGTCAGGTGCATGTTTTGTGAAAATAATTGTGTAATAGCATATTAGAATTAACTTTGAATCTACTTGATTATTCTTGCTGAAAAAATGTCGTGGTAACAAGACAAAACAGGTCTTTAACCGGTTTGGCATATTTTCTGTTCAGTAATGGCTTTCAACGATAAACTATTGTCTAATTATAAATAAAATTTGAAATGGCAGAACTTAAAGGAAAAATCCTTGCCGGCAAAGTATTAGTAGAGCCGCAGCAAGCAGTTACAAAAACAGCAGGTGGTATTATCATCCCTGATTCAGCGAAAGAAAAACCTCTTGCAGGCAAAGTTGTGCTTGTAGGAATCGCTAAAAAAGACGAAACAGTGGAAGTTAAAGTTGGTGATACTGTATTTTACGGAAAATATTCAGGAACTGAAATTACCATCGAAGGCAACGACTACCTTTTGATTGCGCAGTCAGATGTTCTTTTTATCGCTTAATTGATTAATTTATTGATAATTAATAAAAACATTTCACAATGGCAAAAGAAATTAAATTTAATATTGAGGCCCGCGAACGGCTAAAAAAAGGTGTTGATCAGCTCGCTGACGCTGTAAAAGTAACATTGGGTCCAAAAGGTCGCAATGTAATTATCGAAAAGAAATTTGGTGCACCTCAGGTCACCAAAGATGGTGTAACTGTTGCAAAGGAAATTGAACTTTCTGATCCGTATGCAAATATGGGCGCACATCTTGTAAAGGAAGTTGCATCAAAAACAAGTGATGACGCTGGTGACGGTACAACTACTGCAACCGTTCTTGCACAGTCAATTATTAATGTAGGTTTGAAAAACGTTACTGCCGGCGCAAATCCAATGGATTTGAAACGCGGTATTGACAAAGCCGTACTTAAAGTTGTTGAAAGCATTAAAGCTCAGGCTAAAACAGTTGGCGACGATTACAGCAAAATTGAACAGGTTGCACGTATTGCTGCCAACAATGACTCTGAAATTGGAAAGCTGATCGCTGAAGCGATGGAAAAAGTTCATAAAGAAGGTGTTATCACTGTTGAAGAAGCAAAAGGTACTGAAACATACGTTGACCTTGTTGAAGGTATGCAGTTCGACCGTGGTTATATCTCTCCTTATTTCGTAACCGACACTGAAAAGATGGCGACCGAAATGGAAAATCCTTATATCCTGATTCACGATAAGAAAATCGGATCGATGAAAGAATTGGTTCCAATCCTTGAATTGACACATCAGTCTGGTCGTCCTTTGATGATTATTTCTGAAGACATCGAAGGCGAAGCACTTGCTACACTTGTTGTAAACAGACTGCGTGCCGGATTGAAAGTATGTGCAGTTAAAGCTCCTGGATTTGGCGATCGTCGCAAAGAAATGCTTGAAGATCTTGCAATTCTTACTGGCGGTGTTGTTATTACCGAAGAAAAAGGGATGAAACTCGAAGACACTACACTCGAATTGTTAGGTCATGCAGAGAAAGTAACTGTCAACAAGGATACGACTACAATCGTTAATGGTGGCGGCGACGTTTCCAATATCGCAGCCCGCGTTTCACAGATCAAAAAACAGATCGAAACAACGACTTCGGATTACGATCGCGAAAAATTACAGGAACGTCTTGCTAAACTTTCAGGTGGTGTTGCGGTACTTTACGTAGGTGCTTCATCAGAAGTTGAAATGAAAGAGAAAAAAGACCGTGTTGATGATGCACTTCATGCCACACGCGCGGCTGTTGAAGAAGGTATCGTTCCTGGTGGTGGTGTTGCTTACCTTCGCGCTATTGAAGTCCTTGAAGGGCTGACTGGCGACAACGAGGATGAAACAACTGGTATCGAAATTGTAAAACGTGCCATCGAAGAGCCAACACGTCAGATTGTGTTCAATGCAGGACTTGAAGGTGCTGTAATTGTACAGAAAATCAAAGAAGGTAAAGGCGATTACGGATACAATGCCCGTTTGGATGTTTACCAGAATCTTTTCGAAGCAGGTGTTATTGATCCTGCCAAGGTTACTCGTGTTGCGTTGGAAAATGCTGCCTCAATTGCAGGTATGTTCCTTACAACAGAGTGTGTCCTTGTTGATGAGAAAGAGGATAAACCAGCTATGATGCCTCAGGGCGGAATGGGTGGCGGTATGGGTGGAATGATGTAATCCACAAACCCAATATATAGTTCAACCGTTTTGGTTGAAAACAAAATAAGAGGCTGTCCCGGTTACGATCGGGATGGCCTCTTTTTCGTTTCCATAAATCTGACAGAAACTTTATGGCACAAAAAAAGCGCCCCGATTATCGAGGCGCTTTGTGATTTTATTTCAATTCCAATGATAGAGTCCGTCAACAAGCCTGGCTTGTTTTTCTTCATCCGAGAGATCAAGGTATTTTTGACGCTCGGCCTCGTAAGCCCGCTGTTTTTGCATCTCAGTCTCTTTTAACTTAGTTCCATAAACGCGGTTTACTTTATCTAATAGAAATTTATTTGCCACCATCGGGAACAGCTCGAGTAACAACTCTTCTTTCTCATTCATGGCAAGTTTCACATTTTCGCCATATTGTGGAAAAGATGGATTCGGTTGTTTTTCGTAGTTGGCAGTATTAAACGGAATTTCTTCGCGTGTACCTGCAATCTTTTCGCGGAAGTCGGGATCAACAGGAATTGGTGTCTTTCCATACGATCCTTTTACAAGGTTGATGAATTGAATGGAGTTGTTGCTGTAATATGGTTTCCCGTTTTTTTCGTCAATTACGCAGTTCACTGCCTGTGCACCTACAATCTGGCTTGTAGGAGTTACCAGTGGAGGACATCCTGCAGCCAAACGTACAGTCGGAATTATTTCGAGTACGCGTGGCAATAAATCTTCCTGTTTTAATTGTTTCAACTGTGCCAGCATGTTCGTGTACATTCCACCCGGAACTTCTGCGAATTTTACTTTCTCGTCGGGATCGGGGAAGTTGAAGTATTTCTCAATTTTTGAGCAGGTTTCCACTAAACGGGCCTCGTCATCCGCTTGCGCAAATTCAATGGCGTCATCGAATAGTTTGTCGATATGATCAGGCAACTTATCTTTCGTGATGTCGAACTCGATCGGATATATTTTGTAGCTGTCAATGTCAGCCATTTCCAACCTGATTTCTTTCAATATCTTATTGATTCTGACAACAGCATCCAGATTGACGCCGGTTTCGATTCCTAATTTGGTACAGAAAATTTGAATCAATTCAAATGCAGGAGCTGCGGGACCTCCTGCAAAGTTAAGAATCGCAGTATCTAAAATATCCACGCCGCTGATGATCGCTGCCAATGCTGACGATAAACCGTAACCCGGTGTGCAGTGTGTGTGGAAATCAACCGGAATTTTAAGGTTCTTCTTGAACGATTTAATGATCTGACTGACTTTGTGCGGTTGTATCAACCCGGCCATGTCTTTCAGCGTAACCATATCAGCACCCAATGCTTCGAGTTCTTTTCCCATCTTTATAAAATAGTCGACTGTGAAAATCGCTTTGGGAAGTGGTTTGCCGTGTAATGTTGCTAAAAATCGTTCTTTGCGTGTAAATTTCGGATCAACGGTGTAGCAGACAACGCAGTCGGCTAAGCCTCCGTTTTCTTTGACATATTTGATTGTCGATTTGATATTGCTGGTGTCATTCAGCGCATCAAAAATACGCATGATCGAAATACCTGATTTCACGGCATTCCGGTTAAATCCTTCAATAACTTCTTCCGGATAAGGGTTATATCCAAAGAGATTCCGACCGCGCGACAATGCTGTGAGATGCGAGATAGTGCCAATCTCTTTTTTAATCGTTTCGAGTCGCTCCCATGGATCTTCATTAAGATAACGCATGATGGAGTCAGGAACAGCGCCGCCCCAAACCTCGAGTGCATAAAAACCCGCTTCTTTGTAAATTGGCAGAACCCTATCAATCTGAGCTTGATGCATTCGGGTTGCAAACAGGGACTGCTGACCATCCCTTAATGTGACATCTCTAATTAGTAATTTACGAATCATATTTGATGGTTACATGGTTTGTGCAAAGTTGGCTAATTAAATTGAGTTATAGAAGTATTTGTCCAAATGTTCAAAAAAAATACTGTTTTTAGAATGGTTATAATGTACTGTCTTTTATCCCGACTTTTTCCACAGGAGTTTTATCTTTGCACCTTTTAAATTAGCATGGATATTCTTACTGTAATCATTCTCGCCATTGGGCTTTCGATGGATAGTTTTGCTGTTTCAATTGGCTGCGGACTCACTGAACAGAAAATTTCGTTTCGTCATGCTGCAAAAATATCCTTCTCACTCGCATTTTTTCAGGGGATTCTGCCCGTAGCTGGTTGGTACATGGGAACCGGAGTTAAAGCATACGTTGAAGGAGTTGATCACTGGATCGCTTTTTTACTCCTTCTTTTTTTGGGTGGCAAAATGATCTATGAGAGTTTCGAAAAAGGGGACGGTCGCAAAATGAATGATATTTACTCCTGGAAGCATATTATTACATTGTCAATTGCCACAAGTATTGATGCGCTGGTTGTAGGTTTTTCGTATGCTTTGGCTTCATCGCGCAATATCTTTAGTGGTGCGCTTATTATAGGCGCTGTTACCTTCTTTTTTGCGATGCTGGGGATCAGGATCGGAAAAGATGTCGGTTGCTCATTAGGCCCTAAAGTCGAATTGCTGGGAGGAATTATACTTATCGGTATTGGGCTGAAAGTATTGCTGCAACATACCCTATTTGCATAAAGAAGACTTTACCCGCTAAGTTTTCGCGTGAAATTCAATCAAATACAAATAAAAAGTCCCGACAGGCTTTTAACCTGTCAGGACTTCACGACTTAAAGCCGAGATAACCTTTATTTCTTCAGCAATCCTTCCAGTTTTCCGTAAGCCTGGTCAAGACCTTTAATAAAATCAATTTTCAATTTCCGGTAGTGTTGTTTTACCAGTTTCGGATTGTTTTTTCCGTCGGGATGGCACGCACGGTCGAGCATCGTATTATTCAGCAAAACGGCTTCCTCAATGATCGACAATACACTCACTTCCTTTTTGTCATCAAATGTATCAAGATAGTCAATACAATCTCCAATCAGTTGTGATGACATGAACTCAATCTCTTTTTTCAAACGTCGTACAGTTGCCATATTCTTGTTTTTTTTAGTGACGGCATCTTTGAATTATTCGGGACCGGCGATGCCATATCGGTCCTTTTAAAATTATATTCTGATTATTAACTAAAATGCAGTGGTCTTTTTCTTCTTCTTTAATTTGTCTTTTATCTTTTGCGCTTCAAGCTCTTCATCGATAATCGTTTTGCTGAATTGCTGTGATGGCAGACTCCAATCCTTTTTAGCTTCCCAGTTCCCGCGAACTTTCACGACTTCAAGATAATACATTACTTCTTCAGGTTGAATCCTTTTTTTCAGGTCTCCCGTATCCCATTTCCCGTTATTATTCCGGTCAAAAATTGTTTTGATGAGATACTTCCTTGGTTCAAGGTATTGAAACGTGACCGGCCCACTTTTTGTAACTGATACCGACTGAACAATTTTTTCATCTTTCTCGTCAGTTAAAAGCTCAACAATAGTCGGCACAGTAATATTTTTAAGATCAAGGATGATTTTACCGTAATATTCCTCTTCCTGCGTTTTAAACTCTTCCTTGATCTTCTTTGAATCGGTACTGTAAATCGTTTTTACCGCTGCTGAATCGATTGTCAGTTTATAATCTGTCCCATATTTCCAGGGATGTGCCAGGTGGTAACGTCGTTTATTCAGCGAATCGGGCGTCAGTTTATACTTTATTGGCGTAAACAGGGTATCTATTTTCTCGAAAAGCGAAATTTTGGTTGAATCAAAAACAGAAATGGGCTCAGGTGATTCGATGAGTAGCTGACGGTAAATATCGAAACCTGCCTTTGCATTGGTGGTGAGCATGACCGAATTTTCCTCTTTATCGATCCGGCGACGTTCTTTCCGCTTGTTCCTGGACGATTGCGTCACATCTGTGAAATAGAGCCGTATTGTATCGCTTTTCGTGTAGTATTCCTTCAGGCTATCTTGTTGAAGATAATCGACTTTGAATATGAGTGTATCTTTATTATAGACCATTGAGTCAGTCAGCCAGATTCTTACAGAATCGGATTTTGATGACATTTCGGTAAACTTCCAACCTGGTTTTGCTTCGAAATTAACCGGCTCGATGCTGAATGTATCTGCAACAGATTGTGTAAATGTAAGATCTACGACCTTACGTGTTGGATGGACATATTTATCGAGTCGCAAGTCGAAAAATGGTTCTCCAAATCGAAGCAGGTAGAGCGGTTCTGGTGAAAATCGAGTCTTCCCAAAAACGAGCAATGTGTCATTACCGCTGATGGTCGTATCTCTTTCTGGAAAAAATTTAGCCGAAGGAATTACCAGGTTATCTATAAATGAAATAGAGTCGGAACCGGGTGTGAATTTCAGGTTGTTGTCTACATCACTGAGGCCGTAAACCTGGAAAGTATCTGCCGGAAGATTGGTTACTGCAAAAAATCCTTTTTGATCAGTTTTGGCGATAAAGTCGGGCCTTGTCTTGTAAACCAACGTATCCGACCGGCCGCGATAGAGCAACACGTACGAATTGGCAATTGGTTCGAGATTAAAAGCGTCTTTTATAAAACCGACTACCCGAAGTGAATCGAAATCAGGTCCGGTAGAGAAGGCCAGTCTTAAATTTCGTAATGCATTCCTTTCATTATTGTCCGATACACCATCTTTAAAATCAAGTGAATAAGTTGTATTCGCCTTTAGCTTCTCATTTAAATCGATAATCAGCGTTTTTCCTTTCGTTCGGATGATGGGTCTTTTGGTGGTGGGGGGCGATACGACAAATTTATCATTAAGTCCTTCAACAATAACAAATTCGTTGAAAGTCATCCGAATCTTTTGATCGGTGAAATTGCGTTGGCCATACGCAGGTATGCTGCGCACAATAACCGGCGCAATCGAATCTTTCAGTCCTCCCGATGGCATCCCGATGTTCGCGCAGGAGGTAAAGAAAGAGAGATAACCAATAACAATAATAACAAGGAGAAGTATTTTATTTGCCAATCGAATCTAATTTTTTGAATTTGCTGAAGCACAAATTTACAAAAGTTCAATCAACTATATCGGATTAAGTCGATCGCGCTCTTATTTTTTGTAAATGGTATAGGCGATATTTAGTTCGATAGGTTTTGAACTCCCAAGCCCTTTAAGCACCACTCTTTTAGCAGAAAAATTGCGTTCGGATTGTACCAGATAGAATCCATCATTTTTTATTTTCCCTTGAATGATTTGTTGAAGGTGCTGTGTTACGTTAAACGAATAAGTAGCCGTTTTAGGGTCATAAAAACCTCCGTAATAAAGACTTGACAGCTCGCTGTCGGCAGGGAAAACTTCTGCGCCCAGACTGTCGATGGCCATAAGGTACAACCTGTCGGGCATTGCATATCGCCGGTAATCGCTCATGATTGTATCGGCATGAAATGTGAGGGTTGCCTTGTTGATTGCGTAATTAGCAGAGTCTTTCCATGATGAAAATGAGGGGACAAGTATTTTTGATTTAATTCCACCGGTTGGCTGAATATAAATAAGCGAGTCGGTATTGTTCTCCTTATTCAAATTCGGAAAAAATTTTGCAAGCGAATAGTCATGCACATAACTTGAAACTTTCGCAGAATTGGTTGTTACCGTGTAGCCATAATCAAGTGTATCGCTTTTGGCATCGTGATAATAAAGTATAATCACGGGCGCAAATTCTGTATTGGCTGTTCGCGTATTGATAATGCTGACCAGGGTTCCTTTTCTGTTTAACGGCGTTGCGCTGATGTATAAACCTTTGAATACCTTAAGAAACTCATCACTGCTTTTCATCTTCATCGAATCAACTGCAAGCAGACTGCTCCCAAAAGAATTATTCAGGCGTAACCGGATCACCTGTGTCGTTGTATCTGTTTGTGCGGAATCGGTTCTGAATTTGGGAATAAAACTACCCGTCCCGATTGGCACAGCAGAGGCGAGATTTTTGACATTGAATGAAGAAAGATATTTGGCGTCGTAGTTCAAACTACCCGCCAGTTCAAAAACCTTTAATGTCTGACGGCTAAGCGTATCTCCATAAATTGTTTTGTAAGCCATGCTTAAAACAACCGAATCGATGGCTGCATTTGCTGAAAAGGCGCGATATTCAGGAAGGCGAAACTGTGCTGCAAAAGATGCGTCGGTACGTCCGAAGATCGGATCATTGAAACTTCCGAGCAGATTGTATTTGGGTCGGTCGATCCTGATTTTAGTGTCGGTGAATACAGCGGAAGAGATGGATGTCTTTTCCTGATGATATCGGGTATCCAGAACTTTAACACCAGGTAAAGTATTAATTCCAAGTGTCTGATCACCCTGTTTGCATCCCCAGGCAACAACCAATAGAAGAAGAATCGCTCCAGTAAGGTTCTTCAATTCGAAATATCTATCTTTCAATGTCTTAATCTTTTAGTAAAACCGGCGCAAATTATTAAAAAATATTGTAAAAATCGAAGTAGGAATTAATGTAATTTTCCTTTGATTGATAATCGAGAAACGGTTTACCCGAAGCTCTCATATAATCCTCCAACTCAGTATTGATGTTTTCACTGCCCTTTATGGTTGCGTCGGAATAATCAATTGCCAGTTTGCCTAAATTGACAAAGGTTGGGTCCTTAATCACTGAAATCTCGTTAATATCTATTCCGTCTTCTGCAATTTTATCGGCCATGTTGCTGTTTAGCGGGCTTTTAAAGTCGTCGTTATAGGCTGAATAGATTATTTTTGAATTGGCAAACAGGGGATTGTCTTTGTATGTTTTTTTAACGAAAAGGGGAATCATTCCAGTAAACCAACCGTGGCAATGAATGATATCCGGTGCCCATCGTAACTTAATAACGGTCTCCAATACACCTCTGGCAAAGAAAATTGCCCGTTCGTCGTTATCGTCAAATTCCTCGCCCTCATCATTGGTCGTTGTGAATTTCCTTTGAAAATAGTCTTCATTATCAATGAAGTAGACCTGCATGCGTGCAGCCTGTATAGAGGCAACTTTAATAATTAACGGATGATCATTATCGTTGATAACCAAATTCATACCTGAAAGTCGGATCACTTCGTGAAGCTGGTTCCTTCTCTCATTGACACATCCAAAGCGGGGCATAAATGTGCGGATCTCTTTCCCTCTCTCCTGTATACCCTGTGGAAGGTACCTCCCTATCTCCGAAATCTCAGATTCAGGTAAGTAAGGGGTGATTTCCTGCGAGATAAATAAAACCTTCTTTTTTTCCATTCTACTTCTTAAATATTCTGCAAAAATATATAAAAAATACTGAATATTCAATCATTAGCCCGATTGTATTCTCATTCAATGGGGTTCGATCCTTTCATTGTGTTTAGATATTTTGTTACTTTGCAATCTGTTTTAAAAAAATAATGAAACTTTATACTACAATAACATCATTGCAAAATGCTCTGAAAGAGGAGCATTCAAAGGGACTTAAAATCGGATTCGTTCCCACCATGGGGGCGCTTCATCAAGGTCATCTGTCGCTTGTTGAGACTGCCGGGAGCATGTGTGACATCGTGGTCGTTTCAATTTTTGTCAACCCAACCCAGTTTAACGACAAAAACGATCTTGCCAATTATCCGCGAACACTCGAATCGGATATGAATTTACTTGCGACCACCAGGTGTGAATATTTTTTTTCGCCTGCTGTTGAGGAGGTTTATCCTGTTCCTGATACGCGAAAATTCGATTTTGGTAATCTTGAAACGGTAATGGAAGGGGCTTTTCGTCCGGGACATTTCAATGGTGTGGCGCAAGTTGTAAGCAGGCTTTTCGAAATTGTTCTTCCTGATATGGCATTTTTTGGCCGGAAGGATTTTCAGCAAATGGCGATTATCAAAGATATGGTTCGCCAACTGAACCTTCCGATTGAAATTGTTCCATGCGATATTATCCGCGAGAAAGATGGTTTGGCGATGAGTTCACGCAATAAACTTCTACTTCCCGAATACCGGAATTGTGCGCCACTGATTTATCAGAACCTGCGGGATGCGAAATATCTTGTGAACTTAAAAACTGTTCAGGAGATAAAGGATTATGTCGTGAATCAGATAAACGCAACACAATTGCTACGTGTCGAATATTTCGAAATCGTCGACGACACGACTTTGATGTCTGTTGAAAGCTGGAGCGAAACCGGTACAAAAGTGGGTTGCATAGCGGTCTACGCCGGAAAAATCAGGTTGATTGATAATATTATTTTAGACATAAATTAAAAATACTATGTTTATAGAAGTTTGTAAATCCAAGTTACACCGGGTGACAGTCACCGGTGCTGATCTTCAGTATGTAGGAAGTATTACCATTGATGAAGATCTGATGGATGCAGCCAATATTATTGAAAATGAAAAAGTTCAGATAGTTGATATCAACAATGGTGAACGACTCGAAACGTATGTGATTCGGGGTGAAAGAGGTCTTGGCGAGATTATACTAAACGGTCCGGCTGCACGCAAAGTCGCTGTGGGCGACATTGTCATTATTGTTTCGTATGCCTCCATGGAATTTGAAGAAGCAAAAACCTTCAAACCAAGAATCATTTTCCCCGATACTGATACAAATCGACTGATTTAGGATTAAATTTGCATAAAAAAGAGACGATGCCAGAATTGTGTAGATTTTTAGGGATTGTGATTTTCATGAACTTTAATGAGCATAATCCACCACATTTTCATGCAAAATATGGTGATTTTGAAATAATTGTTGAGATTAATTCAGGAATAGTTGAAGGTAAATTTCCCAAAAGAGCCCTTAGTATGGTAATGGAATGGTATGAAATTCACAAAGATGAATTATTACAGGATTGGGAATTGATAAGGACTACAGGAGATTTTAAGAAAATACAACCTTTAGAATAATTGCTATGATACTAAATGTTACAAATGCAGCGTATAAAGTTGGATACCAAATATTCTTAACTTTTAATAATGGTGAATCTGTGTTGATTGATTTAGAAAATACAATATTTAATGATTCTCGTAAGATATTTCTTCCCTTGAGAGATATAGATTACTTTAAGTCTTTCAAAATAAGATTAAATACAATAACCTGGGATAATGAAGCAGATTTTGCACCTGAGTTTTTGCTTGAATTAGGAAGACACAAAGAAATGCAAAAAATGGAATACTCCTAAAACAGCTCATAAAATGTTGAGGTTTTGTTAGGGAAACCATATTTGCTCAATTTGGCAAGGTTTGTATCGGTTGATACATGTAAATTCCGCACTCCCCAACATTTGTTTTGTCGCGATTCGATTGGTAAATGTCAATATTCCCCTTTAATTTCTAATTAATAATTCTTCTCCGTGTCAAAAACGAAAACCACCTTTGTTTGCCAGAGTTGCGGCGCTCAGTCTCCAAAATGGGTTGGCAAATGTAACGTGTGTGGCGAATGGAATACCGTTTTAGAAGAGATCGTTACCGAACGAAAGGATAGCTCCGTTATGCAGGCGAAGGGGAATTTAAAGCCTTTGCTGCTCTCGGAGATTGATCTCGACCAGCAGGCACGGATTGTAACGGGTAACGAGGAATTCGACCGCGTTATCGGTGGTGGTTTAGTTCCGGGCGGATTAATCCTGCTCGGCGGAGAACCTGGTATAGGAAAATCGACACTTGTTCTTCAGATTGCCTTGCAGCTTACGCAATTAACGGTTTTATATATTTCGGGAGAGGAGAGTCTTCAGCAGTTGAAAATGAGGGCAAACCGGTTGAATGGGAAAGAATCGAATTGCCTGTTTTTATGCGAAACTTCGCTCGAAAATATTCTGGCACATCTCGAAACCGAGAAACCTGATCTGGTAATCATCGATTCGATCCAGACGGTAGCAACCGAATTGGCTGAGTCGTCACCTGGCAGCGTTACTCAAATCAGGGAATGCACCGTGGGGATTATGAAGGTCGCGAAACTGAAGCAGATTGCTGTCATTCTGATTGGCCATATTAACAAAGAGGGAAGTCTTGCCGGACCCAAGGTGCTGGAACACATTGTCGATACGGTACTTCAGTTTGAAGGAGACCGGAATTATCTTTTCAGAATTTTACGCTCTGTGAAAAACCGTTTTGGATCGACGTCCGAATTGGGCATTTTCGAAATGCGACAGGATGGTTTGCACGAGGTAATCAATCCATCGGAGATGTTGCTTTCGTCGCACAACGACGGTTTAAGTGGTACTGCCACCGCTGCCACGATGGAGGGTATGCGCTCTTTTTTAATTGAAGTACAGGCGCTTGTTAGCTCAGCGGCTTATGGCAATCCGCAGCGTTCCGCCACTGGATTCGACTTACGCCGGATGAACATGTTGCTGGCCGTCCTTGAGAAAAGGGCAGGATTTAAGTTGATGACGAAGGATGTATTTTTGAATATTGCAGGTGGTTTACGCGTTGATGATCCTGCCATGGATCTGGCGGTGATTGCTGCTATTCTTTCTTCTAATTTTGATGTAGCCATTGACAAACAGATCGCATTTGCCGGCGAGGTTGGTCTTACTGGCGAGATCAGGCCTGTTAACCGCATCGAACAACGCATAGCAGAAGCGCAAAAACTCGGGTTTAAGGAAATCTACCTGTCTAAATACAACAAAGGTGTCGACTTCTCCCGCTTCGACATCAAGATCCACCAGATCGAAAGGGTGGAGAAAATGATCAGGACGCTGTTTTCATAGAAAAGAGTATATTATGCGGGTAAAAATTGGAAAATATAAAAATGGCTGGACAGGACCCTACCAGATTGCTGACTGGCTTAAATTGGTTGGAGTAGGCGAAGACCGATGTGAAGCCATTGGAGATCGGTTAAACAAAACCTGGGTGAGGACTTTTTGTGAATGGATTGAAAAGCATAAACCTGGTCGCCATCAGCAGATGAAAATTCAAATTGATCCCTGGGATACCTGGAACATGTCTGGTACACTGGCACAAATTATCGCTCCGATGTTACGCCAGCTTCGTAAGGAGAAGCATGGTGCGCCAGCAGTTGACGATGAGGATGTTCCGGAATATCTTCGCAGCGCCTCAGCACCCGCAAAGAAAAATGAATGGGATGCCGACCAGAATCATTTTTTGTGTTGGGACTGGGTTCTGGACGAAATGATCTGGGCATTTGAACAGGAGGAAGGTGATGGAAATTGGGAGGATCAATACCATTCCGGTGAGTTGGATATTCAGTGGAAAGAGATTGATCACGAGTCTCCTGACGTAAAATCTGGCGATAAGGAACCCATGTATGAAATGATTCATGGACCTAAGGACACCCATGTATTCGACCGCACTAGCTACGAGAACCATTTAAACAGGATAAAAACCGGATTCCGGCTTTTCGGTAAGTATTATTTAAGTTTGTGGGATTAATTGTGATCAAAATTCAGAAACAAAAGCAATGAAACCCTTAAGGCGGATTCCTTAAGGGTTTCAATGAAGTGCGAAATTTATAATTTATGCTTTTATTTTTCCTCTGTAAAGTTGAGTAATTGGGAAAATAAGATCCCAATTTTCACCCCATACGATGTTCCCGGATTCAATTTTAAACTGCTTGAAAAGCTGAATATCTTTGTATTTATTGTGCAGCGGATGCAGATTTTTAACAAGAAAAAATTCAAAATCAACTAGTTGAGTTGTTTTGTCATTGAATTGTAATTCGACCTTATAACCGTCAATATAGGTAGCTTTTTCAACTTTAATCGTTTTTATGCCTACCTGATTTTTCGGGTTATCTTTTCGTTTTTGGGCTCTTTCTTTAAAAGATAAAATTGTGTCCATTTTTCGACAATTTGAAGGTAATATAATGAAATAAACTTTTCTACTTCTTTACGATTTGCAATTGGGATTGGTTTATTTCCACTCGATTTTTTAAATTTGATGTTTACCAATTTTCCATCTTCAATTTCAATTTCTATGACTGATTCGTACTCTGCATAACGTGCATGAATATGTAAAGGTTTGTGATCGTTTGAATAAAGAAAAAATATAAAACCTAAATATTCATAGATTTTTGGCATAAGTTTAAATTCTTTTTATTGAATTGTACTACAAATTTAGCGATAATTTACTGTTTCTATGTCGAAACGAAAGGTTAATTTTCGCCTGGAGAATATTCGGCTGGGGAATATGACATAATTCAAACGAAAGATCTACCTTGTCTCCGGTATCTCTAGTCGGTGCGTTGACTTCGCCGGTTTCATTTTAAACGTGAAGCTTTCACGCTGAATTAGAACCCTGCCATCACTGCCAACGCTTTAAGTGAAGGCTTCACTTTGATTCTAATTCACCGCTCAATTTAAAAAGGCTCCAGTTGTAGTCTCTGACCTTTTTTTTCTGCCGGCTTTTAGCTGTAAAACAGCTCCATGTCCCCGAACTGTTTGTCCGTTATACTCAAAATTCCTATGTGAACCTGCTATGCATCTTGCAGTAATTACAGATGTTCTCTCCTCTAATTTTGATGTAGCCATTGACAAACAGATCGCATTTGCAGGCGAGGTTGGTCTTACCGGCGAGATCAGGCCTGTTAACCGGATCGAGCAGCGCATAGCCGAAGCCCAAAAACTTGGTTTTAAGGAAATCTACCTTTCTAAATACAACAAAGGTGTCGACTTCTCCCGCTTCGACATCAAGATCCACCAAATCGAAAGGGTGGAGAAAATGATCAGGACGTTGTTTTCGTAAGCACATATGGGAAAGTGCATGACATTTATGCACATTGTATATGTAAACTCAAAATCAAACACATTTTGATTACATCGGCAAGTGAAGGATTTATAATTGGGAAATACGCTGTTTCGAATTCTATCACAATATCCGACATAATCTTCAATTCAACTACATACCGATTTGTTGGAGAAGTTTCGTCATTCACAATGGGGAGTAGTTCTTCTATCCGTGCAAGAGCTGCATTATAAATATTTTCTGTGATTTTGTCCATATTTTCTATTTTTAAATTGCCTTACAATCTATTTTGTCATATTCAGCATGTGTACCAACAAAACGGATATATACATACTGAAGAACAATTCCAATCATTTATTGGTTTTATGTAATCTAAAGAAAATGCTACACAATGTTTTAATAGTTCGGGTTTTTCTATACCTGCTGTGGGGTGTGTCTGTATATCCTGAATAAGCCTGGTTATTCGGGCTTGGGTGGTTTTCTGACCACTTTTCTTCCAAAACTTAATATCTTCAATGGCTTTAGATTTATAGATTACTTCCATAAATCTTCGGTTTTGATGGCTTTGCCCATAGACGCCCTGGATTTTAATACAGCTGCCGCAAATTCGGGGTTATATGTACTATTCTCAATTTTGACATAATAAAATTCAATCATCAATGATTGCCAGGCGTTCGAAAAGAAACCTCACCTGAAGCGGTAAAAGATTTTTTTGCTTTTTGAACGCTTGGTTATCATCATTGAAGATTGAAACGTATTTCATATATTTGTAAAAAAAAAGGCCATGACAACAATAATAATAAATGAGCGGACAGAAAAAGGAAAAAGTTTGTTGAATTTTTTGGAGAAATTTAGCAATGAAGAATTTATAATATTCGATAAAAAACCAAACAGGGAAACCATTAGAGCAATTGAAGATTCCACAAATGGAAAGGTAGTCAAAACTAAAAATGTAAGCGACCTAATGAAAAAATTAAACTCATAATGTATTCATTATCATTTACAAATAAATTCAAGAAAGATTTTGCGCTTTGCAAAAGTCGGAATTACAAGATTCCTAAAATTGAAAAAACATTTGATTACCTAAGAGAATCCGGCACAGTACCTACAAACTATCTTCCTCATATACTTTCAGGAAACTATAATAATTGTTGGGAATGCCATATTGAATATGATTGGTTATTGATTTGGAAAATGTATCCGGATAACGAAATACATCTTATTAGAACAGGCACCCATTCGGATCTGTTTTAAATGAACTACGAATAAACAAAAAAACCGGTCAGTCGCCGGTTTTTTTTGCCTTTT
>JAAFHB010000102.1 GCA_010906965.1 Mariniphaga sp.
GTGATTCATTTGGAATCAGAATCCAGCTTAAGATTGCTCCGAATACGGGTATTATAAACTTCCACATATTCAGAGCCGAAACTTTCACCCCTTTACGTTGCAACAATAAAAACCAGATTGAATAGGCTGCAGCAGATAGAAAGCTTAGCCAGATAATTGACAAATAGTAAGTTAATGGTGGAATGGTGAACCTGAGTCCTTCAGTCGGAAGTGAAACCAGAAACAGTAAGACGCCCCCAATAATCAGCGAGGAAGAGCTTAAGACCAACGGGGGAATGTGCCTGGCGTCGCGGGCAATAACAACATTGGTAAATCCAGCATTTATGTTGGTCAGAAAAAGCAAAATAATTCCTGTGAAAATAAGGTTCCCACCTGTCTCTTTTCCAGATACATTGCTCAGGCTCACCAAAACAATTCCGGCAATTCCCATAAAGATGATTCCCAATTTTGGCAAAGTCAACTTATCATCCGGCATGAAGAAATGTGCTGTAAATGCTATAAATAGTGGCCCTGCACCAATTATGATGGCGCCGAGTGCGCCAGGTACAAGATTCAGACCACTGTAAAACAGCGTATATTGCACAAACGTCTGCAGAAATGAAATTAGCAGAATTAACCGGAAATTATTTCGGATATACTGAAAAGCATTTTGATATGAACCCACCAATGGCAGGACCATCAATCCAGCCAGCATGAACCGGAGACCTGCAAATCGCAATGGGGTTGTATATTGCAACCCGATCTTTATCACCGCAAATGCTGAGGCCCAGAGTAGACAGGCAATGATGGCGAGAAATACTGTGCCTTGCAAATAATTCCTCACTAATATTTCCACACAAGAACTCCGCCTTGTGCAATTGATTGGTTGCCAAAAATGATCTCTGCTGATGCCGGAAGTTTCATTTCGTAGTTTTTGTCCATATAATTCATTGTAATGCCAAAACCGTCGCGGTATTCGGTGATAATTCCCGAAGGATAATTTTCGACAGCAACTGCGGATTCCTTGAATAGCCGACTGAGAACCTTTTTTTCGAGATCCCCGGATTTGCTATCAACACCTATATAAGTAACAGTACCTTTTCCCAGTTTTCGGAAAATAACTGCTGGAGTGCCAGCATAAAAATCGCCCTCGTATTTGGCCCAGGTTTCAGTCCCTTTGCGTGGGTTTAAGAGTTCTCCCCAGCTTGTCCATGCATAAGGCTTACCATCAAACCGAACAGAGTCGGGTGCGTGGGGCATGAGCAGATCATATGAATTAATCCCGGCGCCAATCAGATCATAAATGGGTTGGGCAAAAGGCGCTTCCCAAAGATGGCCGTCGCGATCCTGATGACCCGTCCGGCATGTCATCACCAGATGTCCGCCATTTTCGGCATACGAAGTAAGTTTGGCAATTAATTGTTTGTCGATTTGTTGGTAAGCAGGGACAACCAGAAATGGATAATCTGAAAAATTGGTGGTATCTCTTACAAAGTCAACAGGAGCGCCAAACGACTTGAGTGCTTTGTAATATTTAAGAAAATGAGCTTCTGTGTTCCATTCAGTGGTCTGCTTATTCTGATTAATGGCCATCACATTATCAGCATTGAACAGTATACCTGTTTTTCTGTTGGTGTAGGTCTTAGGAAGTGTGTTTTGTGTATTGTATTTCTTTCGCAAAATATTGATCTCCTGAATAAACTGACTAAATTCTTTTCCGCCGGGAGTTGGTGTAACGCCGTCGGTTCCGACAATTCCGTAGTGATACTGTTCGTAACCATAGAGTGGAGCCCTGAAACGATAAGTACAGGTAAACTTGCTGCCACCTGAGAAAACTTGCCACAGCCACAATCTCATTGCGCCAGGCAAAGGTTGTGCATTGATCGTTCCCCAATTAACTTGTCCGGGCTGTAACTCCATAACGCCATAGTAACTTGAAAGAGGTCTGAAGAAATCGTTCGCCATCGAAATGCGTGAATATTCGCCCAGGCGGTAACCATTGCGACCAATTCCCATGGCCTCTCCGTAAACCATATATCGTGTGTAGGATGCAAAATCAAGTTCCTGGCTCATCCCTACGTATCCGACATCGTACATCGGGATATAGTTTGAAGTAATCCATTGGGAGGGAGAAGAATACTTTCGGATAACTTTGGCCTGATCGTCAAGAAAAGAGGCTGTTTCATGATCGGAAAAGCGGCTATGATCGAGTTTCTGGTGGAGATTCATTCCCCATTGTTTGTATAATGGAATGTTAATCTGTTGAAAATCAATATAAGTACCACTCCAGAAGTTAGTGCCCCAGGCTTTATTTAAAGCATCAATGTTTTTGTATTTATTTTTGATCCATTCGCGAAAACGCAATTGTGCATCTTCGTTGTAGTCGAAGAATTTTCGGGGTTCGTTATCAACTTGCCAGCCAATAATTTGCTTGTTGTTTCCGTATCTTTTGGCAAGTTCCTCAATCATTTTAAAGGAATAATTTCTGTATAAAGTGCTTGAAAAAGAGGCATTTTGACGTGATCCATGATCACCTGTAGTTCCATCTTCATTTTTTACAAGTATTTCGGGATGTTTCCGCACAAGCCAAACAGGTGGTGTCGCAGTAGAGGTACACATCACCACTTTCAGATTGTATTTGGTTGCCAGTTCAACTGCGCGGTCGAGCCATTTAAAATCGTAATTGCCCTCTGAGGGTTCCAGTTGTGCCCATGCAAATTCAGCGAAATGGGTAAACTCGAATCCCATTTTGGCCATATTTTTAAAGTCACGATCCCATTGTGTCGAATCCCAATGTTCGGGATAATAATAAACGCCAACAGTAGTCAACTCTTTTGAAGGAAAGAACTTTTCTCCTTTTTGCGCGATGACCTGAGTGCTGATGAGTAACAGTAATCCCAATAGTAATTTATTCATGGTTATTTTTTCTGTTATGATTTGTCGTGTGAATTTGAGGTGAGAATATTATTTTGAAATCACAAAAATGGTTTCAAGGAGATCGAAGAAGCCTTTTTTTCGATCAGAACTAATTCCCCAATTTACAGGAATGCTCTGGTAACCTTCGTTATACCCTTCGTCTTTCATTCTGTAATCGAAAAAGCCCCACGATGCAAAAACAGTTGTAGCAGCGATGAAGTTATTCGATGGTTTTTCGAAATCAAAATGATCATCCTCATTAAATACAATTGGTTTCGGAGTGTAACCCTCCACCTCTCGGGTTTTATTCACCATAGCCACAATGTCGGAAGGCTTTCCAACCCCATTACCATGAATCAGGATAAAGTCGGCTGATTTTACAACCGCAGGAGATGGAATTGTTCCACCGCCATAACTTGTGCTGACAAGGTACCGATACCCATCAACTGAAAATTCTTTCGCCACCTCAATCAGCTCATGTATACGTTCCGGCTGTAGAATTTTATGGTCATACTTAACATTGCATTCGTTGTTTATTTCGATCAAAACGTTGGTGTATCTTCGTTCTGTGAGCCATTTTAGCGTGTTTTGAACTGCAAGTCTTACGGCTTCTTCGTCTTTAATCCGTTCATCCTGACCAAAGTAAAAAATACCAAGAATAGTAACCATACCTAACTCATCACTGCGATCAAATATTTTTTCGAGCCGGTTCATGTAAGCTTCCCGAAGATTACCCGAATCATCAATTGCTGAATTTTCCCATGGCTGATCTTTTGAGTAACCTTGTGGGCTTCCTCCTTGAAGGTTAACAGTAAAAGCCAAAAGTCCTTTTGTTCTCCAAAAGAGCATCTGCTGAATGAAATCGTTTGTATTACGATCCGCATCCCACGTTTGAGTATCCGGATAAATCCACAGGTGGCGTGTCTCTTTATTTAAATCATCGAAAATTCCCTGAACCATGCGTGAATTAGGCAAAAGTCCTTCCAAAGGGTAACCTTTCCATGATTTGCCCTGAAATGTAGGAATGTCGTTGATGAGAAACTTCTCTCCGGAAACAGATACTGTGGTTTTCCGCTTTTGATAGTAAGGTGAAGCAGCTTGGGCAAATAATATATTGTTGAAAATTAATAGAATAGATAAAAATAGTAATTTCTGCATAGACTCAGTTTAATCGTTGTTTAATAAAAATAGTTTGATTATTTATTTATAGAATTGGCGATGCTATGATATCGGATCGGATTTGTGTCGGATTTTTTTAATTGTCTCCTTACGTGAAATAAGCATAGGAATTGCAACACCAACTGCTAATGCCATTAATATAAACATGGTTTTCAATCCATTGCTTGTCGTTTCAGCGAGTGTTTGGTAATAGGTTTCATTTGATACTGCGGTTCCGGATAATTGCATTAATCCGAGCATCATCCGGTAGGCAAAAGCACCTGGAATCATAGGTATCACACCTGGAATTGAGAATACAAGTGGCGGTGCGTGTTTATTATGAGCCGCGTAAACACTTAAAACTCCTACCAGCGATGCACCTGCGAAGGTGGCAACAACAATTCCGATATTGCATTGCATCAAAATCAGTTTGGTCAAACCACCGGCGGCCGCTATTAGCCAGATGATCTTCAAAGTGCGTTGTGGAACATTAAAGAGTACCGCAAAACCGAGAGCCGCAAATCCGAACCAGATTCCTTTTTCTAATATCAGTAAAATCTCTGTAGCCATATTTAAATTTTAAAGCCCATAAATTTGCATTGCACACATTAATCCAAGCGCGATGGCAAAGGCCATGATAAACCCATTTATTCCTCTCACTATGCCATTTAGTGTATTTCCGTCAATTAAATCAGTAAGCGAGTTGATCAGCGGGACACCGGGAATCAAAAAGAGGACTGAAGTTGCAAGGGCATGCTCAGGTGAATCTCCAATTCCAAGTTTAACGGACAATCCTGCGATCATTGAGGCTGTAAATGAAGCAAATACAATTGCAAGATAGGGATTGAACCGCTTCTTAATTGCTTCCTGGCGTATAAAAAGGCCGAAGAAAGATGCCACAAAAGTGACCACCAGTTCCCATCCTTCGCCTCCGAACAACCTGCAAAATGAAGCTCCGGCTAATGCAACAAACGATAGAACGACTAAACGGGGGTAATGAGGAAGTGACGTTAATCGGCTGATTTCTTCATTGATCTGTTCCAGACTCAGCTTATCTTCAATGATACGCCAGCTCATCCGGCTAATGCCGGAAACAAGCCGGAAGTTTACTCCATGTGGAGGTGTTCTTTTGACACTACTTGTATAATCCGAACCATTCTCTTCAGTCACAGTTAGCATTAACGACCGGCTGGTGATCAGTAATTCAACATCGTATCCCAAAGCATCAGCAATTCGGTTTACGGTGGTTCGCACTCTTCCGGTGCTGGCACCATTGCTCATAAGAAGTGTACCAACATCGAGTAACATCTCCTCAACTTCCTTTACTTTTTCGATGTTTTGCCTGTTCATTTTAGGATGTCAAAATTTTAATGCAACTAATCTACAAACTAATTGCGAAGTTACTATCATTTGGCTTATTTTCGCAATAACTATTGATCATCAAATTACAATACTTATGAAGAATTTGTTTCCATGTTTATTAGGATGTTTAGTATTTATGAATACTGCCAACTGTTTGTCTCAGAATAAGTTTCCGGATGATGTGTATCGGTTTATCGAAAATCCGGCAGTCATCGAACTTAATCAGGAGCCAGGCCATGTGCCTTTAGTTTCTTATAAAAGTATAGATAATGCACTGTCTATAAAGAGGGAGGCATCACAAAATTTTCTGTCATTGAATGGATCATGGAAATTTTATTATTCCGAAAATCCTGCAACTACGCCGGATGGTTTTTACCAACCCAACTTTAATGATCAGAAATGGGGAAGTATAAAAGTTCCAGGAAACTGGGAAATGCAGGGATATGGAGATCCGATGTTCCGGAATGTTAATCAACCATTTAAAGTTGATCCACCCAGAATTCCACATGATTATAATCCAGTAGGATCGTACCGTACCACTTTTTCAGTACCATCCACATGGAAGGGAAGCCAGGTTTTTTTGCGCATGGATGGATCTACTTCAGCAACTTTTGTCTGGCTGAATGGAAAAGAAATTGGTTATAATCAAGGTGCAAATGAACCGGCGGAGTATAATCTAACACCATTTTTGATCGCAGGCAAAAATACGCTGGCAGTGCAGGTTTATAAATATTCCGATGGTACTTATCTTGAAGATCAGGACTTCTGGCGATTGTCTGGAATTTTCCGTGATGTTTATCTGATGGCAACTCCTTCGGTTCATATTCGCGACTATTTTGTGACAACAGATCTTGACGACCAATACCGCAATGCAAATCTGGTGATTAAGGCTGACCTGAAGAATTATCTTCCGGTGACGAAGAATGGGTTTCGCATTAAAGCGACTTTGTTCGGAAAGGATCACAAAATTGTTCAGGAACCCATTGTTTCAGAGATTATTAATTTGTCGGCTTCAGGTGATCAAACGATTAAACTGAATGCAAAAGTGATGAATCCCGATAAATGGTCGGCTGAGTATCCGAATCTTTATCATTTGACGCTTGAGTTGATTTCTTCAGAAGGTAAGACGGAAGAGGTGATCGCTGCATCAATTGGTTTTAAAGAGGTTGAAGTCAGAAATCAGGCATTGTTGCTGAATGGTGTGGCCATCAAACTAAATGGTGTAAACAGCCATATGCAACATCCAACTTTGGGTCATGCGATGGATGTTGAAACTATCCGCAAAGATTTCGTTCTGATGAAGCAATTCAACATCAACTGCGTTCGGACATCCCATTATCCACCTGTTCAGGAGTATCTTGAATTGGCTGACGAACTGGGTATCTATATTGTCGACGAAACGGGTGATGAATCGCATGCCACAGAATATATCTCAGAAAAGGAGGAATGGAGAAATGCCTATGTTGAACGGGTTCAGAAAATGGTTTTGCGCGACAGAAATCATCCTTCCATTATTTTTTGGAGTGCCGGAAACGAAAGTGGTTTTGGCAATAATATCTGTGAAGTGATTAAAGAGGGAAAACGTCTTGATCCCACGCGGCTGTGGATGTATGGCGGAAATACAGAAGATGCCGATTGGAAAAATGAAGTGCCTTGCGAAGATATTATAGGTCCGCGGTATCCAACACCAGACGAACTTGAGATTCGCATTGCCCAGGTTCCTGAAAGTCAGGATCCACGGCCATCGTTTATGGACGAATATGTGGCCGCAACAGGGAATGGAGCCGGAGGACTGGATGAATACTGGGACCTGATTTACAAATATCCTCGTCTTACAGGAGGAGCAATATGGGATTGGATAAGTCCCGGAATTACGGAGAAAATCAGGTTGATCAAGGATGAATCTCCCTACAAGATCAATACTTCAATCAAAGGAAGGGCTGTTTTCGCTGAAGGAAAGTTTGGAAAGTCGATCGAATTAAATGGTCATGATCAATGGATTGAGACTTACAGGGATTCTGCATTGGATATAATAGGGAATAAGTTAACCTTGTCGTTTTGGGTTTTCCCCAATAAATGGAACGGTAATGGAACATTCCTGGTAAAGGGCGACTATCAATTTGGAATTGTTCAGAAAGATGAGAAAGGTCTGGAGTTTTACGTTACTGATCAAAAAAAGACCATTTTAAAAGGACTTTTACCTGAAGAATGGATTGGAAACTGGCATCATATTGCGGGTATTTGCGATGGTAAAGAGATGTCGCTTTACATTGACGGGAAAAAGATTGCGGGTCAGCCATTTACGGGTAAAATAACCAATAAACCTTTTCCAGTTTCCATTGGATATAGCGCCGAAAATGAAGGATCGGAGTATTCAGATAATATGAGTAATGCGCGGTTCGATCGTGTATCTATATTCAACCAGGACATTGCAATCAATCGTTTACTAACTGAAGATCCACAATTATTAAAGGAGAGTGCACGATTGTGGCTCGATTTTGAGAATGAAGAGGTAAAGGGCGACTATTTCAGCATGGGAATTGGGGCACGAACTTATGGAATGGTTTGGCCAGATCGTAAGCCGCAGCCTGAACTCTGGCAGGTTAAAAAATCGGCACAGCCAGTTCATGCTGAGTGGATTAATGCAGGTAAAGCTGTTGTACAGATCACAAACAGGTATCCATTTACCAATCTTGATGAGTTGAAATGCATTTGGCAACTACAAGCTGATAATGTGGTTGTTCAGGATGGAGTGTTGGATCTTTCCCTCAAAGGAGGTGAGAAGTCAGAAATTACTGTTCCATTTAAAAAACCGATGGTAAAAGCCGGAGTCTCTTACCGGTTGCTTCTGAGTTTTCAAACAAAGGAGGATAAATTTTGGGCGAAGCGTGGATATGAAGTTGCCTGGGATCAGTTGGACTTACCCTGGTTTAAACCGGAAGTTATCGAAAAGAAAATTGGTGCTTCGGCACTTAATATCGTCGAAAATAATGGCATGATCTCCGTGGAAGGAAAGGATTTTTCATATGTTTTCGATAAAAGCACCGGAAATCTTACTGCAATGAATTATAGCGGGATGGATTTAATTCAAAAAGGTCCTGTACTGAATGTTTGGCGTGCCCCGTTGGTGAACGAAACCGATCCCTGGGCCAATGGCGGTTCGCAGCTTAAAGATCGGCAGCCCGGAATGGGGAATGGGCCGGTTAACAATTGGTACAGTCTTAAATTGAATCAGTTGAGTTATAAACTTGATAAGATTCAATATGCTAAAAATGAGGATGGCGAAATTGTCATCCGCGTGAATAATCATGGCGAAGGGGCGACTTTTAGAACCTCTTTCTCAAATGCTTTTGTTTATAAAATCAATTCAGATGGAGCGATGGAAATCAACCATACCGTTATACCACATGGTGTAATGCCTGCATGGCTTCCTAAAGTTGGCTTGAAATGGATATTGAATCAATCACTCGAAAACGTTAAATGGAGTGGCCGAGGTCCTTTTGAAAACTATCCAGACCGGAAGAGTGGTGCCAAATTGGGTATTTATGATTGCAATGTAAGTGAGTTTACCGAGCCTTACCTTAAACCGCAGGACTATGGATGCCGCACTGATAACCAATGGGTAACATTCGGAAATAAGGAAGGTGTGGGTGTAACCTTTTACGGTGACCAATTATTTAATTTCAGTGCCCAAATTTACGATACTGATCATCTTTCCCGTGCACAATATCCTTACCAGCTAAAGAGATCTGCCGGAATTACTTTTGATTTTGACTATGCTACAAGTGGCGTAGGATGTACTGCAATTTCAGTGCTTAATGAATATCGTGTCTTACCCAAAGTTTATTCTTTTGTATCGAAAGTAAAGCCTTTCAAACTGAAGGAATAATCATTAATTGTTTGAATAATAGCCCGGTGACTGTCCATGTTCTGAACAGTCACCGGGTTATTATTTATAATACTCTTTTTCCTTGAAACATTTCCTTATTTATAAACGTTATAAATAATAAAGCTATTTTATTTATAATGTAAAAATCAGATAAGATGAAAAGGAATGAGTTTTTCGCAGTTCTGGGAATTTCTGCCGGGGCATTAATTTATGCACCGTTTTTGACATCGTGTAGTAAAAGCAGCACCATGGATACTCCTACTCCACCAGCTGGAGGAGCCTTGGATTTTACACTCGATCTGTCGCTGCCCGCAAATTCTGCACTCAATACGAACGGTGGTTCGTTGTTAAAAAGCGGCGTTATTGTGGCCCGCACCTCTGGAGGCACCTATGTCGCTGTTGCTTCTGCGTGTACACATCAGGGAACTACTGTCGAGTTTAATAGTACAAGCAGTCAATTTCATTGTCCGAATCACGGTTCAAATTTTGGAACAAATGGATCTGTGGTTAATGGCCCGGCTACTACTGCCTTAAAGATGTATAATGTTACGCTTACGGGCACGTCTCTTCGGGTATATGCCTGATAAATGACCTGAGATTCAATGTAAATTTACAAAAGGAAATCTCTGGATAACCACATGTTATCCGGAGATTTCCTTTTTGTGTGAAGTATTTATAACCTGATCCCTTTTAACTCTTCTGCAGGAATAGTTTCACCCAGGTGAAATCGACTATTCGATTTCCAGACTTCAGGTATTGTCGTCAAACCATCGGGTATTTTTTAAGAATCTCATTCGATTTCATCAATATGTCTACATATTGTGCTCTTTTGTAGGCATATGGATCTTTGATGTTTTTCATTGAAAGTTTTCCCTTGAAAGCATCGATCGTTTTATAGCCACGGGCATCCATCCATTCTTCGAGCATTTCGAGCATACTGGTGATATGGCTGGCTTTATTTTTATAGATGGCACTTACTACCTGAACCGAATCGGCACCAGCCAGTAACATTTTTATTACATCGTTTCCGTCAGATATTCCGCGGCTTGTGCAGATATCTGCTGCTATATTACCGTAAAGCAAACCGGCAAATCGTAAACTAAGTTGATAATCTTTTTGATGAGTAAGATCGAAAGGATAGAAGAATTCTTCTGTTTCGATATTGATTTCGGGTTGAAAAAACCGGTTAAACAAAACAACACTGTTGACACCCGCTTTATCTAATAGTTCGATCATATTGAGCGGATTAGCATAAAAAGGACTCAATTTTACACTGACCGGGATCTTGATTGCTTTTTTAAGTTTTGTCAGGATGCGTACTTGTTTCGCTTCAATCTCGGAACCTGTCAGGATACCATTAACTGGAACATCATAAAAGTTAAGCTCCAATCCTGCAATGCCAGTCTCCTCAAGTGCAAGCGCATATTCTTCCCACGACTCTTCATACATGGCATTTAAACTCGCAAAAACTGGGATATTCACTTTCGAAATGAGTTTTTCGAGTTTGAAAAGATGTTCTTTAGCGCCTCCATGTCTTATCTCAGGGAACAAACGGATCATCTCTGCATTACGATTATCGTACTCTACAAGCTGATCTTCCATCTGAATTTGTTCGAGATGTATCTGCTCTTCGAACAACGATCGGAAGACAATTGCGGATACACCGGCACGTTCAATTTTTTCGATCGCTGCAGCATCTTCTACAAGGCTTGAAGCTCCAAGGATAATGGGATTTTTGAGTTCGACTCCCATGTAAGTAGTTCTTAAATCTGCCATAATATTAAAGTTTTGAAGGTTTTTTTTAATATAACAAACACAAATCAATATTCGTTCAATAAGAATACTAAAAAAACAGAAACCCCGAAGAAATTTTCCGGGGTTTAAGCTATTTATAACTAAGAATTGAATCGAAATAGTGTGAAAGACCTGAAATGGTCCTGTATTGAATTAGATTTACAGGATATGGTAAGCGACGGTCAATCCGGCCATTACAATTGAAACCATACTCATAAGTTTAATCAGGATATTTAATGATGGACCTGAAGTATCTTTAAACGGATCGCCTACTGTATCACCTACTACGGCAGCATTATGGCATGGAGATTTCTTTCCGCCAAGATTTCCTTCTTCAATGTATTTTTTTGCATTATCCCATGCACCACCGGCATTTGCCATGAAAATCGCAAGGATAAAACCGGTAGAGGTGCCACCTAAAAGCAGGCCAACAACACCTGAAACTCCAAAAATAATACCAGTTGCAATTGGAATAAAAATGGCTAATAACGAAGGAAGTAACATTTCCTTTTGTGCACCTTTGGTTGATATTTCAACACAACGGGCATAATCAGGTTCAGCTTTACCTTCAAGAATTCCTTTGATTTCGCGGAACTGGCGACG
This sequence comes from Mariniphaga sp., assembly GCA_010906965.1. Taxonomy (GTDB): domain Bacteria; phylum Bacteroidota; class Bacteroidia; order Bacteroidales; family Prolixibacteraceae; genus JAAFHB01. Next base: position 11,702 of record JAAFHB010000102.1, read on the forward strand.
AACTTCTTCAACCATACTCTGGGCAGCGCGTCCAACAGCATTCATTGTTAAACCGCAAAACAAGAAAGCAGCCATGGATCCAATAAATGCTCCGACCAATACACGAGGGTTCATAATATCGAGATGGAAGTATTGCATCATCTGTGGAATTGATGCCTTTGCTACATCTGTATTCTCGAAATGGTTATTTGTTGCAAATTCAGCAAACTCAGCAACTTTTTCGGGAACGCGACCAATGGCAATTTTTATCTCTTCAATATAGGAAGCCATTAACGCAAGAGCAGTTAATGCTGCTGATCCAATTGCAAATCCTTTACCGGTTGCTGCAGTAGTATTTCCCAAAGCATCAAGCGCATCGGTGCGTTTGCGTACTTCTTCTCCTAGTCCGGACATCTCGGCATTACCACCGGCATTGTCGGCAATAGGTCCGTAGGCATCAGTTGCTAAAGTAATACCTAATGTTGATAACATCCCAACGGCTGCAATTGCAATGCCGTAAAGACCAAAGCTGATATTTTCGAAATCGAAACCAGAGGCAAAAAGGAATGCCATAATGATTGAAGTTCCAACAATCAAAACAGGAATTGCAGTTGAAATCATACCAGTACCAATTCCTGAAATAATTACAGTGGCAGGACCAGTTTTGGTTGATTCTGCAATGTTGCGGGTTGGTGCATAACCAGAAGAGGTATAATATTCAGTAATTTTACCAATCCCGATACCACCAACTAATCCGGCCATCATTGCACCCCAAACACCTAAGTAATTGGGAATATTCAGGTATTTAAGAATGAGATAGGAAAAAATGGCAATTCCAATGGAACTGATATTAACTCCACGGCCAAGCGCATTGAGTAATTGTTTTTGCGAAGCACCTTCTTTGGCTTTTACCATGAAGATACCAAATATAGAAAGAAGAATTCCTACTGCAGCAATAATCATAGGAGCAATAACTCCATTAAACTGTGTCTGAACTCCCAACCCTGCGAATGCAGTCGCGCCAAGTGCTGCAGTTGAAAGAATAGCACCGCAATACGATTCATAAAGGTCAGCACCCATACCGGCAACGTCACCAACATTATCACCAACATTGTCGGCAATGGTGGCAGGGTTACGTGGATCATCTTCAGGTATACCTGCTTCAACTTTACCAACGAGGTCAGCACCTACATCTGCTGCTTTAGTGAAAATTCCACCACCAACACGTGCAAAAAGAGCCTGTGTTGAAGCACCCATACCAAATGTCAGCGTAGTAGTTGTAATAATAATCAGTTTCATAGATGGATCTGAAGCTATTATACTATTGGTAACTGAATCGAGTGAGCCAATAATAAATTGCAACGCATAAAACCAAACCGAGATATCAAGTAATCCTAGTCCTACAACTACTAAACCCATTACAGCACCGGAACGGAAAGCAATCCGGAGTCCGTCATTCAATGAACGTTGTGCTGCATTGGCAGTTCGGGCAGAAGCATATGTTGCTGTTCTCATTCCGAAGAAACCAGCGAGTCCAGAGAAAAAGCCTCCGGTTAAAAAAGCAAATGGCACCCATGGATTTTGAATTTCTAATACATAAGCCATGATGACAAACAAAATTGTGATAATCACGAAAACAATACCTACAACCTTGTATTGTTGTCTTAAATAGGCCATAGCACCATCACGTACGTGCTTGGCAATTTTTTTCATTGTGTCTGTACCTTCGCTTTCCTTCATCATTTGTTTGAAGAAAAACCAGGCAAAAAAGAGCGCAATAACAGAGGAGGCTGGGACCAGCCAGAAAATCGGATCAATCATGATTGTTTTAATTTTGGTTTGTTTTTATTACTGTTTAATACGAAAATATGATTACAAAAATCAAATTCTTCCCAATTTAGCGGCTAAAATATAAAATCCAGATTACCACAAACGGGCAGAACAGGTGTTATATAACAGTTTTTTGAGCATATATCTTTAATTGCTTGTCAATTAAAACGATGAGCATAAAGAATGTCGAATTTTTAGATGTTGATACGGTGATGAATTAACCTAAACTTAATATTATCATTGATATTGATGCGAAATAGGGTGAAATGAATTTTCGGAATTAAAAGTGGAAGATAAATGGTGGCGCAGAAATTAATTTTTAATTCTGACGATTTAGATCATCTTTGTATGGTATATCCGAAACGAATAAAGACGTTTGACCGGATAATTCTAAAACAAGTTTCAATGATCGGGAAGCATCTTTTATTTGTTTGTCTTGGCAATATTTGTCGTTCACCAGGTGCTGAAGCTGTAATGAACGGTAAATTAAAAACGATGGGGTGGGAGCGGAAAATTCATTGCGATTCTGCCGGGATTATCGGATTCCATGCCGGCGAACCGGCTGATGCCCGGATGCGGAAACAAGCTTTTAAAAGAGGATACGCAATAACCAGCCTTTCGAGGCAGGTAAAACCAGATTCCGATTTCGATCGTTTCGATATGATTATTGGAATGGACGATCAGAATATTAAGGATTTAAATGCACTTGCACGCTCGGAGGATGACCGGAAGAAAATCTTTCGGATGACAGACTTTAGCACGCAGAAAATTTATAATCATATTCCGGACCCCTACTATACAGATAAGGAAGGTTTTGAGCTGGTGCTTGATTTGTTGGAAGATGCATGTGATGGATTGATGGAGCATCTAAAAGGAGAAAACAGGTCAGAATTTGTGAATGCAAGATTTTAAGAATTAATAATGTTTGTCCCGCGGAGGGCGACCGTACATCGTAATGATGACATGTGAACGAATAAATTGCAAATAAGCATAAGATAAGAACAGATGAGAACAAGACAGGTATTTATTTTATTGGGATTATTGATCTCCTTGGCAGGATGCAGTGTTCAGAATAAGCTGAGCAGGGAATATAAAGGGAAGACGCATGAAGAATTGATGCTTGGATTGGGAAGGCCAACAAGCGTTGAGCCCCTTCCAGGTGGACGGAAAGTTGAGATTTATGAGAAGAGTACGTTTTTGAAATCCACTCCAATCAATACTGGACAGTTTCAGTACGATAAATTTGAAAGTCCGAAAGCTATTAAAAATGAGATCTATAAATTTTATTTTAATGCACAGGGTGTGATCGAAGATGTGAAATGTGAGGTAAGTTACGAGCGATAATTATTCGGTTTTTTAATTACCGTTGGCTGTTATCCGGTACGATATTTTTTATATATTTGCAACCGCTAAAAGCAAATCGCCCAGATGGTGAAATTGGTAGACACGCCAGCTTGAGGGGCTGGTTCCGGTTACGGTGTGCAAGTTCGAGTCTTGTTCTGGGCACGTAATAAGAGGTTAAATTAGATTAAAAGCGCTTAAATCCAACGATTTAGGTGCTTTTTTCTTTGGGGTAAATCATCAAAAAACTGCATGAAAAAGCATGTTTTATGCGACAAAATCGGGACCGTGATTTTCGGACCTGGTTATGGTCGCGGTAATCTCTGCAACTAATTGCAGCAAACAAACTACGAACGCAATATAAATGAGTCCGCAGAGAAGATTGAACAGACACGGTTAAAGAAGCAAAAAAATAAGTGATTTGCATCTCTGCATTTTCTATTTTTTCAGGTATCAAAAAATACAACTTTCAGCGATACAACATATTAAAATAACTTTTAACAAATCACACTAATCACAATGCAACGCATTAAACTAATAATAATTCAGCGCGTAATACTAAATATCATACGACTTTATTTACTAATTTTGGTACATCAAATAATGAAGGAGAAAATGAAATTTTAAGACAAACTATTATGGCAACACCATTTGAGAAACTGGCACAATCACTGGAGCAACTCAGAAGGCTACAGAATGAAAAGGGGATAGCGGTATTCCGGGCAAGCGATTTGTCCAGAACGCATAAGGACCGTCTTGTTGCAAATGGTTTTCTGAAAGAGGTTATAAGAGGGTGGTATATTTCAACCAGACCGGATGAGCATGAAGGTAACACTACTTCCTGGTACATGTTATTTTGGTATTTTGCGTCTGTTTATATGAATTCCCGCTTTGGGAAGGATTGGTGTATTTCGCCTGAGCAGTCATTATCGCTCCACAGCGGTAATTTCTCTGTTCCCAAACAACTTTTGGTCCGGTCACCAAAAGCGCAAAATAATGTGATAAGTCTTTTGCATGGCACATCGTTTTTTGATTTGAAATTGTCTTTACCACAAGAAAATGAACGATCAGAAAAAGACGGCATTCAGGTTTTTTCGATTGCCGCCGGACTTCTGGCCTGTGCTCCCGATTATTTTGCAAACAATTCAACGGATGCCAGGACATGTTTGTCAATGATAAAAGACGCTTCGGATATCTTGTCGTTATTACTTGAAAGAGGACATAGTGTCAAAGCAGGAAGATTGATTGGTGCTTTCAGAAATGTTGGGAATAATCGCATTGCAGATGACATACTCGATACAATGAAATCAGCAGGGTATGATGTCCGGGAGGACGACCCGTTTAGAGATAAACCGGAATATGCAATTGGAGGACGAGATGTATCGCCTTATGCTACCAGGATTCGATTAATGTGGCACAAAATGCGACCGACTGTTCTTGAATATTTTCCATCTGCGCAAGGACTGCCAATAGATAAAAACAGCATACTTAAACAGATTGATGATTTATATGTGACTGATGCCTATCACTCGCTTTCGATTGAAGGATATCAGGTAACATCCGATTTGATTGAACGGGTGCGCAGCGGACATTGGAATCCTGAAGAAGAAAAAAATGACAAAAATCAAAAAGATGCTATGGCTGCCCGTGGATATTGGCAGGCATTTCAGGCTGTAAAAAACAGCATCAGTGAAATATTAAATGGAAAAAATCCCGGTGAAGTAGCAGATATGGCTCACGGTATATGGTACCGTGAACTTTTTGCACCAAGCGTTGCTGCTGGTATTTTAAAAGCATCAGATCTGGCCGGATACAGGACTAGTCAGGTTTACATTAAGGGATCGATGCATACGCCATTTAATAAAGATGCGGTTCGTGATGCCATGCCGGTCTTGTTTGATCTTTTGAAAGAAGAAACTGAAGCCTGTGTTCGTGCTGTACTCGGACATTTTATCTTTGTATATATTCATCCGTATATGGATGGAAACGGACGGATTTCACGTTTTTTGATGAATGCAATGCTAATTTCAGGGGGATATTCATGGACTATTATTCCAACAGAGCAGAGAAATGAATACCTTTCTGCGTTGGAACAAGCAAGTGTTTATCAGAATATTACTGATTTCACGAAGTTTTTGGTCAACATGGTGAAACAAGGATGATATCGTGATTTGAAATAATTTGTATCTTTGACTTACAATTATCGTTCTTTATCCAGTTACAGAGAGATTATCGGGACCACAATAAAATTGGCTTGATAAGAATCTGAATTTAAGCGAATTATTATATAAAATATGCCCTTGTTCTGGGCACGTAATAATGCAAAACCCACTGATATTCAGTGGGTTTTGTTATTTCCAGGAAGAAATAGGGAAAGATTCATGCATTGATACAAATTTCGTGTTAAAAATCCCCCGAGAATTGTGTATTAGATTTTTAAGGATAATTGCTGCAAAACCACTCAGTAGACCTACAATAAAACTTAGAATAAGCAATGCCTCATGCTCGTTGAGGTGTTTCAGACGCCAGGCTCTTATATTTCCCAGTAATTCAGCATATTTATTCAGACGTTGAAAAATTAGTTTTTATTTGCAATTTTATTTCCGGATATCCTCCTCACCTTCAGGTTTTTTAATTTGATGCATAACCATTTGAGGAAATGGAATTTCTATTCCTTCTTTATCAAATGCAATCTTAATTCTTTTGCGAAACTCTCCTGCAATCTCCCATTGTTTAAGCGGTAAGGTTTCCCCTAATATTTTTATGATAATTGCAGAATCTGCAAAATCATTTACCCTGAGAAATTGGGGGGCTTTTATGATAGATTCTTTCCATTGAGGGTCTTCTGCCAAACCAGTTCCTGTTTGATTTACCACACGAATAACATGTTCAAGATCCGAGCTATATGAAATTCCAATATCTAAATTTACACGGGAATAATCTTTTGTGAGATTTGATACTTTTTTAATTTCCCCATGGGGAATATGGTGAACGGTTCCATCTAAATCTCTTAAGGTTGTCTTTCTCAAACTGATCTCTTCCACCAACCCACTAACATTATCAAAGCTAACCACATCACCAATGCGGTATTGATTCTCAAGAATAATGAAAAGCCCGGAAATAATATCGCGAATAAGATATTGACCGCCAAATCCAAATGCTAATCCAACAATCCCGGCAGCAGCTAAAATAGGACCAATCTCCATTCCAAATTCCTGCAGAACCATTAATAGTGCAATTGTAAAAATTGCGATTTTTATAGTAGCGGAAAAAATATGAATCAATGTATCTTCTCTTTTCCTTTCTGCTTCCCTTGAAGAAAAACCATCGGGAACAACAGCGATTCTAACCGCTTTCTCAATAAATTTATCAATTATTTTATTGAGGAAAATGGCACCACCTACAATTAATAATATTTTAACCCCATGAGTCAATAGCCATGGAATGATTTGTTCAGTCCATTTTACAAAGTATTCATTCATTTTTGTCTGGTAAGTTTAGTATTCTGATTTTCTAATTCTATACTAGGATTTTTTTTATTCATGCTTGAAAAATTGGTATTTATTGAATCGCTGAAATTTTACAATTCCCTAAATAACGTTAAAAAAATGATGAACAGCAAATATTCGTTTGAATTTCAGCGATTCGGCTTAAAGAATTTTGTTGCTAAGATAAAGTTATTCTTTCGAGTAGGGCAATACAAATCCGGTTGGTGGATTTCACCAACAT
>JAAFHB010000103.1 GCA_010906965.1 Mariniphaga sp.
TTGTTTTGTCGTTAAAAAATACTTCAAAGCATTTAGTATTAAATTGAACTCTCGCTACTTTAATGTCCTCAATTACTAAATTAATATCTTCGATTTCTACGTTGTCAACTACATTGCTGTCGGTTTCTTCTTCAATATTTTGATCTGAATTTTCAATTTCAACTAGATCATTAAAATAATCATAATCAAGCAAGTCAATAAGATCTTCATAGTCTGATTCATTCAGAGATTGTCCAAAATCATATGCATTTAGAATGGCTCGATAATACGCAATTGCATCTTTTTTAAACTTGTATTCTTTTTGTCCTATTTTTAAAGGTTGTCTCATTTATAGTCGTTTTTTTTTATCAGTTGACATCATCATTAATTCCATCAAACTTAATCCCTACAAACCTACTAAACAGAATCATCATTACAAAACAAAGCCCCGTATAAATACGAGGCTATTTGTTTGATTTTAAAAATCTTCTTTATGCCGCTGTAAAGGTCTTCAGGAGCAAAGTGACTGGGTGACTGTTCGTGATTTGGACAGTCACCCGGTCACTTCTAAAATTACTTCCACCCTCCCCCAAGTGCACGGTAAAGCGACACGACTGCATTAAGTTGCTGCAGATGATCATTCACACTGTTTAACTGTGCCGATAAAAGGCTCGTTTGTGCATTCAAGACTTCGGTATAGTTGGCAGAACCATATGTGAGCAATTCTTTCGTATAGTCGACAGACTTAACCAGTGCTTCGAGCTGTAACTTGCGCAGGGCAATCTTCTCAACCGACCATTCATACGAACCCAATGCATTGTAAACTTCCTGACCTGCTCGCAGTAACGTATTCCGGAAGTTGATCAATGCCTCTTCCTGTTGCGCCTGAGCGACTCTCAACCGGGTAATATTCAATCGCTTGTTAAAGATCGGCTGAACCAATCCACCGATTACATTGGCAGCAAACGATTTGGGATCAATCAACTTACTTAGATCGGTAGCTGCAAAACCTGTAGAAGCGGTCAATGTCAACGCCGGATAAAAGCTGGCATGGGCATTATTTGTAATTTCGTATGCACTCATCACGCCATATTCAGCCTGCATTACATCGGGACGATTGTCGAGCAGTTGAGCCGGAACACCTGTTGTCAACACTGATGACAGCGCTTGTTCGTCGATTTTTCCGCGTTCGATGGTTCCCGGAGTACGTCCCAGTAGCAGGCAAAGTGCGTTTTCGGTTTCACGGATTAGTTGTTCGAGGTCGGGAATGGTCACTTCGGTGGCATAACGGTTCGCTTCGCTCTGAACGACAGCCGCACCGGTTACTTTCCCACTTTCCTTCAATACCTTAATGGTTTCAAACAGATCGATGTTGTTTTTCACCGTCTGTCGCGTGATCGCCAGTTTTGCATCCAGGCCAACGAGGCTAAAATAAGTGGCGGCAATATTAGCGATCAGTCGTGTCTGAACCGCTTTTTGACCCGCGTCGCTGGATAGCAAATTGGCATAAGCTGCACGTTTCGAACTGCGCAGTTTGCCCCAAAGGTCGATCTCCCAGCTTGCCTCGAGGCCCAGCTGATAGCTGTTCACCTCACGTGGGCCATCGGGATAAATCGACTCCGGATTGCGTATATATGTTCCGGTTCCTTTGCCATTAATACCAGGAAGTAGGGCCGCTTTGCTTTGCGAAAAATAGGCTTCAGCTTCATAAACTCTTTGCACCGCAACGAGCAAGTCGGGGTTGTTGTCCAATCCTTCACTGATAAGCTGTTGCAGGTAGGTTTCTGTAAAGAGTTCGCGCCATGGTTTGCCGGCCATGTTTGCCGTATCGGTAATTGCCGGACTTCCGTAAAGGTTGTCGGTATTGACGGTATCGCGATGGAATTGCTTCGAAGTGTTGCACGAATACAACACTCCGGCAAATCCGGTAATCAGTATGATATATTTAATTGAAATTGTTCTCATTTCTACTTTTCTGATTTGTCGGTTCTAACTATTCTTCAACATCGTCGAACCCCGATACTTCAGGGGCTTCGGGTTTACTGATTTTTTCCTGCAGGGTTTGGAAGATCACAAACATGGCCGGGATCACAAGGATACCGATCATCGTTCCGATAAACATACCACCCACAGCGCCAACTCCGATCGAACGGTTGGCATTTGCTCCTACTCCGCCACCAATTAACAACGGGATCAACCCGAAAATAAAGGCAAACGATGTCATCAGGATAGGTCGTAAACGGGCCGTTGCCCCTTCGACAGCCGATTGAATGATGCTCATTCCGCGGTGACGCCGTTGCAACGAGAACTCAACAATTAGAATCGCATTCTTGGCCAGCAACCCTATGAGCATGATCAGTGAGATTTGCAGGTAGATGTTGTTCTCAACACCCATTATTTTGGCGAAGATGAATGCACCTGCAATCCCGATAGGCAGTGATACGATGATGGAAAGCGGTAAGATAAAACTTTCGTACTGGGCTGCGAGCAGGAAGTAAACAAAGATCACACTTAGCAGGAAAATCAGGATTGATTGGTTACCCGAAGACATCTCCTCGCGGGTCAACCCCGAAAATTCGTAGCCATAACCCTGCGGTAATGTTTGGGCAGCCACTTCCTGGGCAGCTTTAATGGCATCCCCCGAACTGAACCCAACATTTGGCGCTCCGGTCACTGCAATGGAGGTGTACATATTGAATCGGGTAATATTTTCAGGTCCAAATACCCGTTTCAGCGTAATGAATTCGGTAATCGGCGCCATCTCTCCGTTCGAAGTACGCACAAAAATGTTGTTCATATCGTCTGGATTTCCCCGGTATTTAGGTTCGGCCTGAACCATAACGCGGTATTGCTTTCCAAAACGGTTAAAGTCGGAGGCGTAAAATCCGCCAACATATCCCTGCAACGACGATAAAACGGCGCTCACACTGATACCTGATTGTTTGCAGCGGGCTGCATTTACCTCCACCTGGTATTGCGGGAAGTTGGTATTGAAAGCAGTTATCGCATACTGAATCTCGGGACGTTGGTTCAATGCAACAAGGAATGTGCGGGCATTTTGTTCAAATTGTTTGATATCACCACCGGTTTTGTCTTCCAGTTTAAGCTCGAATCCTCCGGAAATACTGAACCCTGGAACCATTGGTGGCGTAAAAATGATCACTTTAGCACCTTTAAGTTGGGACGTCATACCGTATAATCTTCCAATTACAGAATTGATATCCTGACCTTTCCCTTTTCGCTCTTCAAAAGGTTTCAAACTGCAAATCAACATTCCGTATGAACTGCCTTGTCCACTAATCAGCGAATTTCCAACTATCGCTGTTCGGGCTTCCATTTCAGGAATACTGCCGATAATTGAGTCAACCTGATTTACTATTTTTTTTGTCTGACCCATTGATGTTGAAGGAGGGAGGCCGATGTCGACAAATATTCGTCCCATATCTTCTGTTGGGACAAAGCCGGTTGGCGTGGTTTTCATCAATAGAAATAATCCGCTGGTAAAAAGGACGATCAGTGCGACTGCGACCCATTTACGATCCATAAAAAAGTGTGTTGTCTTTTTATAGCGGGAGGTCATGGAATCGAACGAAACATTGAAGGCTGTATAAAACCGCTGCATAAAACCTTTCTTGTGCAATGCGTTTTCGCTGTGCGGTTTCAGGAATAAAGCGCAGAGAGCAGGACTCAGTGTCAATGCATTGATAGCGGAAATGACAATAGCCACAGCCAGTGTAATCCCGAATTGTTTGTAGAATACACCGGTTGTTCCGGTAATAAATGTTACAGGGATGAAAACCGCCGACATTACCAATGTGATTGAAACAATCGCTGTTGAAATTTCGTCCATGGCTGTAACTGCAGCTTCCTTCGCATTTTTTGCCCCCTGGTCAAGCTTGGCATGGACCGCCTCGACGACAACGATGGCATCATCGACCACAATCCCGATTGCAAGAACCAAAGCAAACAACGTTAATAGATTGATTGTAAATCCAAACAGATTCAGAAAAAAGAAAGTTCCAATAATGGACACGGGAACTGAAATCGCCGGGATCAGTGTTGCCCTGAAATTCTGGAGGAAGACAAAAACGACGATAAATACAAGGATAAATGCTTCTAGTAAAGTTCTGAGCACCTTCGAAATAGAACTGTCGAGAAAATCATTGGCATCAACCAATATTTTGTATTTAACACCTGAAGGAAACATCTTAGAATTTTCGTCGAGTACTTTCTTCGCTTCGATGATTACATTTCGGGCATTCGATCCGGGAGCCTGAAAAACAGCCATTGTAATTCCGGGTTTATCCATCGCAGAAGTACCAATCGAGTAATTTAAAGCACCCATTTCAACGCGTGCCACATCTTTCAGACGCAATATGTTCCCATCTTTATCAGCCTTAATAACAATGTTCTCGAATTCGGCTGGCTGGCTGAGTTTCCCTTTGTATTTGATAATATATTCAAACGACTGTCCGTTCAATTCGCCCAGACGTCCCGGGGCAGCCTCAAGATTTTGCTCGCTCAACGCGGTGATAACATCCGCTGGTATCAAATTATAGGTCGACATTACATCAGGTTTCAACCAAATACGCATTGCATAATCTTTGGCTCCGAAAACCATCGCCTCACCCACCCCTTTTACACGTTGAATCTGTGGTAAAAGGTTGATTTTACTATAGTTTTGAAGGAATATCTCGTCGAATTCGCCATTCTCGCTATACAGCGAAAACACCATTAACATGCTATTCTGACGCTTGGCAGTGATTACACCGGCACGTGTGACCTCGGCCGGAAGCAAACTATTTGCACGTGCCACGCGGTTCTGAACATTCACAGCGGCCATGTCGGCATTGGTTCCCTGTTTGAAAAACACCTCGATGCTTGCTGAACCATTGTTACTGGCAGACGAAGCCATATAGGTCATGTTTTCTACCCCGTTGATTTGCTCTTCGAGCGGTATTACAACACTTTTCAATACTGTTTCGGCGCTTGCTCCTGTGTAGGAGGCAGATACCCTGATTGTCGGAGGAGCAATATCGGGATACTGCTCAATTGGAAGGCTGATCAGCCCCAGAACTCCCAGGATGACAATTATAATTGAGATAACCGATGATAGAATCGGTCGTTCTATAAATCTTCTGAACATGTTAATCGATGTTTATTTTTTAACTTCTTTATCCGAAGGCATATTTTCGGAAAGGTTCCCGGCTTCTACTACTTTGGGTTTGATTTCGGTATCGTTGCGTAAAGCTGCGATTCCCTCAAGTACAACCTGGTCGCCAACCTTGAGTCCGCTGGTAACAACATACGAATCCTTTAGATTACCAATCAGCACTTCGATTTCGGTATTGTGAACTTTATTGTCAGCTCCAACAACATATACAAAGTGCTTTCCCTGTAATTCATAAGCTGTTTTCTGAGGAATAATAATTGCAGAATCGACATATTGCGGAATTCGTACAAGACCGCTGCCACCACTTCGCAAAAGACCTTCTGGATTGGGAAAACTGGCTCGAACATTCACGGAGCCCGTCTGCTGATCAATCAATCCACTGGCAGTCTCAATCCGACCGGTCTGATTATACATTGAGTTATCAGCCAAAATTAGCGAAACACCAGGTAGTTTGGCAAATTTTTCCTGAAGGCTTTTCCCTTCCAGGCCCCTGGTGATTGTGAGAAATTCTTTTTCATTGAATGAAAAATAGGCATACATATTCACAGTGTTCGAAACGGTTGTGAGCGGTTCAACGGTTGAACTACTCACCAGACTACCAACCCTGAACGGAAAATTTCCGATGGTTCCTTCTGCAGGACTTGTAATCCGCGTGTACTGTAAGTTTGCATTTGCATTTTCAAGATTTGCCTTTGCTTGTGCCAGTTGGGCTTCCTTGGATTTCAGGGTAGATTCAACCGATTGAAGATCAAACTTGCTGATAATGTTTTTTTCAACCAATGGTTTGGTTTTTTCGACATTGACCTGAGCAATAATTATATCGGATTCGGCCACTTTTACCTGTGCTTCTGCCGATCGCACCATTGCCTGTATATCATTCGCATTCAAGCGGAAAAGCACCTGTCCTTTTTTCACAACAGCACCTTCGTCAACAAGAATCTGCTCGATGTATCCGGCAATTTTAGAACGGATTTCTACCGTTTGCTGCCCTTGAAGTTTCGTAGGGTAATCCTTAAATAGTTGAGTCGATTGCGATTTGACCGCTATCACGGGGTATTCTTTTACAGCACCTCCGGGTTGTCCGGCATTTGGTTTATTATTACACGAAATTGCTGCAACCATCATTAAAATGATTCCTAACTGTCCAATTTTCATAGTTTTATTCATATTGATTTTATGTGTAATTTTTATTTTAGTTGATTAAGTCCACAATTAAAAAATTCCTCTTCTGCTCCTCCATTCTTCTGAATTTTCATTAGTACTTTCCGAAATGTTTCAAGTTCATTTTCGCTGACGCCAGTAAGTAGTTTCGTCGATAACTCAGATGCTATTTCTTTCATTTGGTTTAATATCTCAAACCCTTTTTTTGTAAGAATGAGGTTTTTCTTTCGCTTATCTTCTTTATTTATAAGTCTGACAACAAATTGATTCTCCAATAAGCAATTGATCTGACGAACAATGATTGATTTATCTTTTTGCAATTGATTTGCAAGATCTTGTTGGATGCAGTCACAATCAGAATTCAGTATGTGCAAAATAACAAACTGATCAAAGGATAGTTCAATTCCTTTGTCTTTGAATTCAAAAGCCAGTTGGTTTCTAAAAACCCGAAGGCTTTGGCTCAATATATATCCCAACGGTTTGTTTATTTCCATTTACTATTTTTAATTCCCAGCAAAATAGCTTATATTAGTTGACTTTGACAACCAATTTATATTAAGTAAATATTAAGGATTATGAATGGAGGATTTTATTGACTAAACCCATTTTCTAAATCGATTTGGGACGATTTGTGATACCTGGCAAACTGCTGAAAATTATATATTGGCTATTACTGCAAATTAATTTTGGGAAAATAAAATTGAACTATATAATAATCTATACTTATGCGCCACGCATAGAAGCACTTTAACCTTTATCCTTGTTCTCTCCTACTTCAACTCCGTCACATCGCCAAGCACTTTCTGAAACAAACGCGCACACAATCCTAACAGACCAGAGTGGTCGTCAATTTCGGAGATTTCAATACGAACAATGCTTGATATTTTTTCAAGACAATCCTGATTCAGCGTTTGTTGAATCGGAGTCAGAATAAATTGCTGGGCCTTTGAAATGGGTCCGCCAAGCACTATAATCTCAGGATTCAATAATTGAATCAAAACTGCCAACCCCTTTCCGAATGAGTTACCCACTTTGTTTAAGATAGAAATCGAAAACTCATCGCCTGCACGGGCTGCATTCACGACATCCTCGGGTTGTAACGATGAAAGATTCTCTTTAAAACGAGTAGTTAGTTGTGAAATTGTTCCGTTTTCAATTCCACTAATTGTCATATTAACAATACTTTGAGAAGAAGCAATGGTTTCGAGGCACCCTCTTTTCCCACAGTAACAGAGGATTCCATTCTCTTCGAGCTTAATATGACCAAATTCTCCGGCAAATCCAGTTGACCCACCGTATAACTGTCCGTTAAGGATCATTCCCAAACCCAAACCCCAACTCCAATTGATCACCAATGCATTGCGTGAATCTTTCGCTTTACCAAAAATAAATTCACCCAAAGCCTGCATTCTGGCATCGTTGTCGATATAAATAGTCTTGCCAAACCTCTTTTTTAAGGTCTTGCCAATGTTTTGATAAGCCTCATTTTTGATCGCATAGTTAATACCTATAGCAGAATTGACAAGACCTGGCATATAAACACCCACAGCTACAATCTTTGAATCGTCAATTCGCGCTTCATGAATCAATTCCATTGAAACAGTATGAAGTTTTTCGGCTAAATCGGGATGATTTAAATTCGTTTGTACGGTCCGCACTTCGGTAACAAGCTCGTTATGACTATCGAAAATAGCCACTTTTGCACTATAATGCTCAATGCCGATGGTAATTACATAAAAGGCTCCAGAGACAATACTATATAAGGCAGGTTTACGTCCACCCCGCGAGTCTCCAATGCCGCTCGTCATCACAGTGCCAAGCGCAATCAACTCATCAAGTAATGTTTTGGTCGTTGGAAGACTGACACTGATCTTCTGACTTACTTCTGCAGCCGATACAAACCGCTCTTCGTAAAGATATCTCAGAATCATCTTCCGGAGCCGGTAACGTTTTAGATTATTAATTGATAAACGCTTAGCCTCTTCTTTTGTGATCAGAATCATATTTCCGTTTAGTTGTATTTTCGTACGGCAATTTAGGAATTATCCACCTTAATAAAAACATTCCTTATCTATTCTGATGTTATTTATTTTTTTTATAAAGAGAAGAATGATTTTGATGAATAGAGAATAAATGGTCAATGGATGAATGATTTATGCCATATTTATCATTTCCGGGTTGACAAATTCAAAACCGGATATTGTACTTTAATTTGAATCGCAATGCACTTTCATTCATTACGTAACGCTCCAATGGTTTCGAAAGATTGGATGTCCAGGCTACAATGATTTCGTTGCCGGGTTTGACGATCCACTGAAACCTTGACTGTACGCCGATGGTTTTTGAGCTGTTATCGTACTGAAAATAGTTGTATAACGTGATGTCGGGACTAAAAAGTACATTGGCATTGACCTGATAGATGCGTGTGGTAAAATTACCTGCCGGCAGATTTACCTCATTCTGCTTGTATTTTGCACCGAGAAAGAAGGGTACTGCGATCTTGTAATTAGCGCCTATTGAAAAGTCTCTTCGGTCGCCATTGTAGAAATCTCCCCAAACATAGGAACTCTCAACTGCAAAATTTCGGCTTCCGGCAGTCAGCAATTTCAAAGTGTGACGGTAGAATTCATATTCCCCGATTGGGATTACATAGGTCGAAAAGATTTTAAACTCTTTTTCAAGGTTTTCGAAACTTTGACCGATCGAATACGAAAACTCCTCCCCAGACTTAAACCTCAGGCTCAGTGGCGAAAAGTCGATTGAACGCGTTTCAAGAACATTCGAAAAGTTGACAATATGATCGAATCCTATTCCGGAGAAAACCTGCAAAAGTCCCCACTTATTGGGCCGAGGACCGATTTTGATATTTCCATACGATTCCTTGATATTAGTCCTTGGAACAAAACCCATTCCGGCCACAAAATTTTCACCAATCTCATGGTGACCAAGACTGAAAGAGAGAAAGTCGTTAGGATAAGTAATTGTTCCTCCCCACGATAAATCACTATCGGATAACCCTTTTGTATTCGAC
Source organism: Mariniphaga sp. (assembly GCA_010906965.1). Classification (GTDB taxonomy): domain Bacteria; phylum Bacteroidota; class Bacteroidia; order Bacteroidales; family Prolixibacteraceae; genus JAAFHB01. The sequence goes on from JAAFHB010000103.1 coordinate 9,345, forward strand.
TTCAATCCAAATAAAATCAATGCCAGGTTTTTATTTCCATGAAGTTTCGAGGTGGCCAATTTCATATCGATCCCGCCAACAAAGTTTTCGGCCTGCGAAACCGCATTTCCGTAAGTTCCTATTACCCCGATCGACGATTCGGGACCAATGTTCCGCGAAACCCTTGCAACCGAAAAGTTTGAATTCCCCACAGAACGGTCGTCATTCACATGCATCACACCCAGGTTCCATTTGCCAATAGTTCCAACGAGTTTGCCAGCGTAATTGATCTGTAAAGGTAATCCATTGCTATCCAATCCCATTCGACGCGAGAAAAACGGAATAATGCCTTTCCCGTAATGATTTAAATCGTCACCCTGAATCCCGAAGGAAAAATGGCTCGACCCATCGAGAAAAAAGTCCCGCTTTTCAGGAAATAGAAGATTGAAACGGGTCAGGTTAATCTGACGATCATCGACCTCTGTTTCAGCAAAATCGGTATTGATTGATAACGAAGACTTTAAACTTGGGGTAATCTGGTAGAACATGTCCAATCCGCCATCAACATGGTATTTATTCTTGATGTCGCGTTTAGTATCCATTCCTCCAACAACATATGGCGAAAGATCCAATCCGATTCCCTGCGTAATATTCTGGATTCCCTCAATCAATCCGGCATCGGAAACCTGAAATTTATAGCTGTTGATATTGGCTGTTGGCCAATACGATGATTCGAGTTTCCGTTTGATGTGACGAATAAATTTGATTCCCCATGTTGTTTGGTTCTTGTCGAAACCGATTGTTTTAAAAGGAATTGCCATTTCGGCTTCCCAGCCATCTTCAACTATCCGCGCTTTCCCTTCCCAGAGGCCATCCCATTCTTTATTGAAAACCGCCCCATTTTCGCTGATGGTTGCATCGCCGATCGAACCACGCGGCCCGATCTGAAACCAGTATCCATTGCGGTGATCGAGGTAGGTATCCAAAATAACCTGAATCCGGTCATCATTTCCCAGACTGACATCACGTGCCATCTCTTTGGCCGTAATCTTTTTAGGATCGTCGTAACATTTGATACCAACATAGAGATGACTGGCATCGTAACAAACGTAAAATAGGGTCTTTTCGGAAACGGGTTGACCAATATTGGGTTCGCGTTGATAAAGTTCATCAACCTGGGCCGCATTGATCCACGCTTCGTCGTTTAAATGTCCATCAATTGTGGGTGATTTTGAGACATAAACTCCTTTAATGGAGGGCTGGGCAATGGTCAAAGTTGAAATCAGCAAAAAAAATGGGAGAAAACGCAACAAACATTTCATCATAAGGGTCTATTTTATTAATCTTTCGAACCCTCATAAATTGTTCTTAACCTGTTGATTCAATTACAGATATTTTAGCGAAAATTTGAAGGATTGAGTCGCCGGAAGGCGATTAATTCAGACGCTGAAAATACAAAAAAATAGTACGATACTATGTATAAGTCGTGAGAAAATAAGAGTTTTATAAATAGCTGAAACACATAAGGCAACTACATGGAATACCTTTTTTTCTTGTAACGATTATCTACAAATCAACATCTTTCCGGTTAATTTTGGTTTTTGCCTGAACCCGTTTTGACTCAAGCCTTCTTTCGACAGATGCTTTGGTTGGTTTTGTCTGATGTCGTTTTTTACGTGGTGTAAGTGCTTTTTCAATAATCAGATAAAACTTTTCAATTACATTCTCTTTGTTCTTGAGTTGAGAACGTTCCTTCTGCGAAACAAGGATTAGCTCGCCAAGATTATTAATTTTATTGATCAGCTTATCGGAAATAACCGCCTTTTCGTCATCAGTCAGCAAAGCTGAGTCGACAACGTGAAAGCGCAATTCCACTTTTGTGCTCACCTTGTTTACGTTCTGCCCTCCCGGTCCTCCGCTTCGCGAGGCCTGAAAAACAAATTCATCCTGAAAATCTCTGTCGCGAATGTACATTTGCATTAATTTTCTACAATTCTAAGCAAAAAAACGGTTGGTTGACAGGTATATTTCAGGAACATGTTTTGAGGCATCGAAAAGTGTCCTAATTTTGAAGGAGAAACAGATTTAGAAATATTTCAATAGAAAAGGATGGACATAAAAATTGAATCAAGCTGGAAAGAGCATCTAAAGGATGAGTTCGAAAAACCATATTTCACCGATTTAACCAGTTTTGTAAATGCGGAATATTCCACACAAATGATATATCCTCCCGAAAAGCTGATTTTCAATGCATTCGAAAAATGTCCTTTCGACAAAATAAAAGTGGTCATCCTGGGGCAGGATCCTTATCATGAACCGGGGCAGGCACACGGACTCTGCTTTTCAGTTCCAGATGGTGTTAGTCAACCACCTTCACTTCAAAATGTCTTTAAGGAAATTAAAAACGATCTGGATATTCCGATTCCCAAATCAGGAAACCTTGAACGTTGGGCAGAACAAGGGGTATTTTTACTCAACGCAACACTTACTGTTCGCGCACATCAAGCCGGTTCGCATCAGAAAAAAGGGTGGGAAACGTTCACTGACAATGTGATTCGCATGCTTTCCGATTCCGGAGAACATCTTGTATTTCTGCTTTGGGGAGCTTATGCCCAACGAAAAGGTGAACTGATTAACGCCAACAAACACCTGGTATTAAGCTCAGTTCACCCTTCTCCATTATCAGCCCACAGAGGATTTTTCGGTAATCATCAGTTTAGCAAAACTAATGAATACCTTTTCGCCTATTGGAAAGAACCAATTAAATGGTAATCAGCTAAGTCAGTTTATTCAACATCATAACCACCATTTCTTTGGTTACGATTTTTCCGAAAGCGGCGCCGGCAGCCACAAGATGCGGACTTTTCAAATGAACATCGAGATGTTCTTTGCTCTGCCAGTTTTCAATAAAGGTAAATTTCCCTGGATTTGTGGTGTCCTGGTAAAGATCATAACTGATGCAACCCTTTTCTTTTCTGGTTGGTTCGATCAATCCAAGGCATACGGATTTTAATTCCTCTGCCTTATCAGCAGAAGTTTCGGCAATTGCCACAACATTTAAAGAGTTTGTGCTCATTTTCTTTGTTTTTTGTGTGAAAGATAAAAGTGTCGACGAAGCCGGCACAAGGGCTGCCAATACTGCAGTTCCGGTTGAAAATTTCAAAAAGTCACGTCTGGTTGTTGCCATAGTCTGTAAATTTTGACTAAAAGTACACAAAATCCTGACACAAGAAATTCAATTATTGAATTAGCAAATATTCCTTCTATTTTAAAATAAATTTCTCTGCCTCTATGATCTGATCAGGTTTTCCAAGATCCTTCCATAAGGTCGACTGGTCGTGGTATCCCATAATCCGTTGAACTGTAGCAAGCCGAAGATAAAGCGGAATCAACGGAAAGCTTCCCGTTTCGGTAATCAACTTAAAGATTGAAGGTTCTATTAACTGAATTCCACTGAAGGCCAATAAGCGGCAATTAAGCATACTGCGCGAGGCAATCTCATCATTGGTTTTGATATTTCGCCATCCGGAGAGCTGCATCGTATCATCAAAAGCGAGATAGCGCGCTGTATTACGATCACGAACGGCAAGAGTAGCCAATCCACCCTGTTCATCGTGATACTTTCTGAAAAGCTGCAAATCAATATTACTCAGCACATCAACATTATAAACCAGAAAAGCTTCATCTCCATCTAACCAGGATGCTGCTTTTAAAATACCACCTCCAGTATCTAATAATTGGTCCCGTTCATCCGAAATGATGATGTTCAAACCAAAATTGTTATTCTTCTCCAAATATTTTATAATCTGATCACCAAAATGATGAACATTGATTACCAAATCATGATAGCCAGCCTGACTCACTTTTTCAATTGCCATCTGAAGCAATGTTTTGCCCGCAATTTCGACAAGTGCCTTGGGTTTGTGGAGGGTTAACGGATAAAGCCGCGTCCCAAGTCCGGCAGCAAATATAAGTGCTCTCATTCAGTCAATCTCTTTGGGCTTGCAAACCTGTTTCTCTTTCAAGGCTTTACGACCACATTTTTTACATTCAAATTTAGGTTCTTCCGGTTTCTCGTAATCCTTTTTCTCGCAGCGTTTTTTTGTCATTTTGAATCAATTATCTTGTTCACGATGGTTGATAACAACCCGTACAGGGTATTTGTTTCTCAGGTACGTTCCCATCCTTTCCGCCGAATAAACAGACCGATGCTGACCTCCTGTGCAACCAAAGCCTACTGACAGATGTGTAAAACCACGTTCAATGTACTTCTCAACCGACCTTTCCACAATCGAAAATACGGGCGAAAGGAAGTCATCCATTTCTGAATTTTCTTCAAAAAACCTGATCACGGCATCATCTTTACCCGTCAATGACTTATATTGGTTGTATTTTCCAGGATTTCGAACAGCGCGACAATCGAAAACATAACCTCCGCCATTCCCCGAAAGGTCAGTTGGATATCCCTTTTTATACGAAAAACTTGTGATGGCAATGGTCAATTCTGCCTGTTTTGAAGCTACTTTCTTCAAGATTTCGGATGCCGAAAGCGACTTCAAAACCTTAATCAATTCGCCAAGTTCGACGGGTAAATCAACTCTTTGAAGTACGATTTCAAGATTGTCGAGTGCAAAAGGGATACTTTTAAGGAAGTGTTCCTTCTTTTCATAAAAACCTCTGAAACCATAAGCACCCATTGCCTGCATCATCCTTATCAATACGTATCCGTAAAAATACTGACGAAATTCGCGCCGATCGACTGGATGAATTTTTTCCAATTCATCCAGATAATCTTCCATCAGCTCCTCCCTTATATTCTGCGGAATATCTGCTTTCGAATCGTAAAGCAATGAAGCAAGATCGTATTGAAGCGCTCCCTGCCTGCCGCCCTGATAATCGATAAACCAAGGTTCGCCTTCAACCAGCATCACATTGCGGCTCTGGAAATCGCGAAACATGAAGAAATTACTTTCAGCTTTCAGCAGATAATCGGTAAAGGTTGTAAAATCGTCTTCCAGAAGCTGTTCATTGAAAGGTATTTTAGCCAGCTTCAGAAAATAATACTTGAAATAGTTAAGATCCCACATCATCGACTGCCGATCGAACGCTTTGCGTGGATAACAAAAATTGTAATCGATGTCCTTGCTTGCAATAATTTGAATTTTCGGCAGCTCCATTACAACTTTACGGTAAATCCGAATAATTTTATCGGAAAACCCTTCAAATTCCCGCACTTCGCTTAAATAGCTGTAAAGTGTTTCGTCACCCAGATCTTCCTGTAAATAAATACATTCGGAGGGCATATAATCATAGATCTCAGGAACTTTAATTCCTTTGTTTCTGAAATGTTTCGAAAATTCAATAAAAGCGGTGTTCTCTTTCTCATCTTCATTCCAGGTACCAATTGCCTTAAAATGTGGACTGGTCAGTCGCATGTATTCGCGGTACGATCCTGAAGGAGGCAATGCCTCAACGGTAATACCGTCTTCCATGAACCTTTTCTTATAAAGGTCGATAATATTTTGCTGAGTTTTCTTTTTCAAAGTTCCATTTTTACTATTCTACAAATATAAATTAGAAGCGATTAATAAAGGCCATTCCTCGATTAAAATATTCATTTGTTTGAATAAAAATGCTGTAAAACCATGATTTTGATTAATTTTCCGAAAATTAATATTTAGTTGAAATGAGATCAATTTTACCTTTGCTACTTATAATTCTTACAACAAGTACCTTGATAGGGAGCAATAAAAAAAATGAAAAAATGAAAAATTCTGAAAACCAACAACTTGCTGTACTTTGGACGAGCAGTGATCCTGAGGTGGCTGAAAAAGTTTGTTTTATGTATACACAAAACGCCAAACTCAAAGGGTGGTTCGACGAAGTTGTTCTCGTGGTTTGGGGGCCCTCCGCAAAACTACTATCCGAAAATAAAATTTTGCAGGAAAGGATAAAACAGATGATCGCCGACGGAGTAAAAGTAGAAGCTTGTGTGGCCTGCGCAAATATGTACGGAGTTGCTGATCAGCTTGCTGATATGGGAATAGAAGTAAAAGCAATGGGACCTGTTTTGACAATTTACCTTAAAGATAACTGGAAAGTGCTGACTTTTTAAGTCTCATTAAACCTTAGAATCAAAAAAGGCTGTCCCTTGAAAGAGACAGCCTTTATTCTGTTTGAAATTGTATTCTCGAAAAGTGATTTATAAAAACCTTCCTTTATTCTGCGATAACTTCGAATTCGAAATCAACAACCACATCGCGGTGAAATTTCACTTTCGCGGTATGTTTACCAACTTCTTTGATCGCATCTTCCTTGATAAGGATTTGTTTACGATCAACTTCGAAACCTTGCTCTTTTAGTGCCTCAGCTACCTGAATACTGTTAACCGAACCGAAGATTTTACCAGTTGTACTTGTTTTAGCACCGATGGTAATAACGATTGTTTTTAGTTTTTCAGCTAACAAAAGAGCCTGATCTTTCAACTTGGCCTCTTTATGGGCACGTTGTTTCTGGTTCTCGGCAAGCACCTTCTTTGCAGAAGGGGTGGCCAAAATTGCCATTCTCTGGGGAATCAAGTAATTACGACCATACCCGCTTTTCACAACTATATTGTCGTCTTTGCTACCCAGATTTGCTACATCTTGAAGAAGAATGATATCCATTTTTGTCTCTCCTAATTATTATTTCATCAAATCTGTTACATAAGGCAGCAACGCAATCATTCTTGAGCGTTTTACAGCCTGTGATACTTTACGTTGGTATTTCAAAGAAGTACCAGTAAGTCGGCGTGGAAGGATTTTACCCTGTTCGTTAAGAAATTTTTTCAGGAACTCAGGATCCTTGTAATCAACATACCGGATTCCGTTTTTCTTGAAACGGCAATACTTTTTCTTTTTTACCTCAACCGATGGTGGTGTGAGATATCTGATTTCGCTTGAATTCGTGGTCATGACTTAGTTCTCCTTTTGAGTTTTTGCATTTACCTTCTTTTGTCTCTTCTCGCTGTAAGCAGCGGCGAATTTATCCAATTTCACTGTAATGAAACGAATAATGCGTTCGTCACGACGGAACTCTGTTTCGAGTTTTCCTATGAATGCGGGATCAGCCTTGAATTCGAACAGGTGATAAAATCCTGTCGATTTCTTTTGAATGGGGTAGGCCAATTTCTTTAGACCCCAATGTTCTTCATGGATTAGTTCACTGCCACTTGCAGTGATCACATCCTTGAACTTTCCTACCGCTTCCTTTATCTGAGCCTCAGATAAAACGGGAGTAGCAATGAAAACGGTTTCGTACTGGTTCAACATACTTGTAAGATTTATATTAAACAATTATACTCTATAAATGAGTGGCGCAAAAGTAGTAACATTTTATTTGATTACAAACTCATCTGACCTTAAAAATTACAACTATCTTAAGGTTAATTGACATTAGTTGAATATTGGGCTATTAACAATGGGAATTTTGGCGACTGATAAGGATAATCTAAAGACAAAAAGGTGGTGATCGATACGAAATCAGTTCCCTTATCCAGATTTAACTTCATTTTAATGTATCGCCATTCAGGACAACACAGGATTCTGTAGACTGCCTCCTGACTTCCGTCTCCTTCATCTCCTACTCTTCTTGTCAAAATGCAAAAGAGCCGACCCCATTGGTCAGCTCTTTTGATTGTCTAGTTAGAAACAAAATGTAGTCTTAGTAAAAGTCCGATAATCACTAAATGCTCTTTATTTAAGCGAGTGCTAAATTAGATGTTTTTATTAAAAAATGTTAATGGATGTTAGGGCACATTAACAAAAGGTTAAAAAACAGGTATCATATGTGCTTTTATTCTCTTGATATTTAAAAGATTGGAACGATGAAAATAAAAACATGTTATACAGCATATTTTTATTTTCGTTCTTTGGCAAGGGTAAAATATTAAGGGAAACCAGAAACACTTTCATCAAACGCATTGATTAATAGACATATAAAATTCAAAGAAAGTCTTAACAAATATTTCGGATAAAAGTTTCCGTTTTTTTGGGGGAATATTGTATGTTGCTGATTAAAATTAGGAATTGTGAAATACAATTTACCTTACTTTGTAGTTAATAAACTAAATCGTTAAAAATGAAGGCGATCAGAAAAATGGAACCGGCGCGTGGACTTTGGCTCGAAGATATTCCAGTACCACAACCAGGTGTCAATGAAGTTCTTATTAAAATTTCGAAATCTGCGATCTGTGGTACAGACCTCCACATTTATAAATGGGATGCCTGGGCGCAGAAGACAATTAAAACGCCGATGACTATCGGGCACGAATATGTAGGCACTGTCGTTGAGATTGGTAACGAAGTTACAAAAATCAAACTTGGTGAGCGCGTAACCGTCGAAGGACATATTGCATGTGGCTTCTGCCGCAACTGTCGGCGGGGACGTCGTCATATCTGCGACCATACAGTTGGAATCGGTGTCAACCGCGATGGTGGATTCGCAGAATATGTTTGTGTTCCGGCAGAAAATGTGCTGTTCATTGATAAAAGGATCCCGGATGAGATCGTTTCAATCATGGATCCATTCGGAAATGCAACCCATACGGCCCTCTCCTTTCCGTTAATCGGAGAAGATGTTTTAGTAACCGGGGCAGGCGGACCTATCGGTTGTATGGCAATCGCAATCTGCAAATTTGTAGGTGCCCGTAATGTCGTAGGCTCGGAAGTAAGCCCCTATCGCCGCGATCTTGCCCGAAAAATGGGAGCAACACTTGTTGTCGATCCAATGAAAGATGATATTGCCTCCGCTATGAAACAGGTAGGAATGGTTGCTGGATTCGATATCGGACTCGAAGTTTCGGGTTCACCTGTTGCCTTCGATTCGATGATTAAGCACATGTATAACGGTGGAAAAATTTCGTTGCTTGGCATCTTGCCCGACACAACCCAGATAGAATGGGACAAAGTAATCTTTAAAGGCTTAACATTGAAGGGAATCTACGGACGCGAAATGTACGAAACCTGGTACAAGATGGAGAAAATGCTCCTTTCGGGACTCGATATTTCGCCTGTAATTACCCACAGGTTTCATTACACCGAATTCCAAAAAGCTTTTGATATTATGGAAGAGGGAAACTGCGGAAAAATCATCCTCGACTGGGAAAATTAAAAAAAGCACAGCGATTCGGCTTAAAAAAAAACTTGTTGAAAATTAATTAGTTACGGTATGTTGGAAAATATTTTTTTCCGGCTAATTTTGCATGGTGGGAA
>JAAFHB010000104.1 GCA_010906965.1 Mariniphaga sp.
GGATTGTGTGACGCTGTAAGGATAATTCCACTTTGTAAACCAAGTTCGCGGATCGCAAACGACAACTCGGGTGTTGGACGTAAATCTTCGAAAAGGTAAACCTTGAATCCGTTCGCTGAAAAGATACCTGCAGCCGTATCGGCATAAAGGCGGCTGTTGTTTCTGCAATCGTAACCAATCGCAACCCCAATTTGAGGTAAAGCGGCAAAAGCGATTTTAAGATAATTGCTAAGACCCTGCGTGGCAGCACCTACCGTGTAAATATTCATTCTGTTCGAGCCGACACCCATCACACCACGTAAACCACCTGTTCCAAATTCAAGATCGCGGTAAAATGCATCAATTAAAGCTGTATTATCTTCATTATTAATAAGCAGACGAATTTCCTCCTTCGTTTTATCGTCATAATTTCCGGTTAGCCATTCGTTGGCCTTTTGGAGAATACTTGCCGGAGTCTCAGTTGATTTCATACTATATAAATTTTAAGGCGTTTCGATCAACAATACATTTCAGATCGGATTTAAAGATCAAATATAAACCCGATTTTTGATTTAATAAAACAGTACTAAATAAGATTCACTACAAATTAACCTTAAAAAAACAAATAATCGTTTGATATTAAAGGGATAAATCCTATTTTTGCGGCACAAAATAAAATAATGTCTAATTTATTAAAATTAAGAGCAAATTTGAATGAGTGAAATTAACGAAAACCCCGAAATTAACGAGGTCGCGGAAGTAGCCGCAGAAGTACCTGCAAAGCCATTTGTAAAGGTATTAAAAGAGACATCGGCAAAAGCTGATGAAGATTTTGACTGGGATGCCTTCGAAGGTACCAAGTCTGTCAATAGCACAGCAAGTAAAAAAGAGATGACCGATTTGTACGACAATACACTTTCTATTCTTCAGGAGAAAGAAGTTGTTGACGGAAAAGTTATTGCAATGAACAAACGTGAAGTTGTTGTTGACATCGGTTACAAATCAGACGGTATCGTGTCTGTGAACGAATTCCGTTACAACCCTGCATTGAAAATTGGCGACAAAGTGGAAGTTTACGTCGAAACCCTTGAAGACAAAAAAGGGCAGTTGACGCTTTCGCACAAGAAAGCTCGTGCTTTGCGCAGCTGGGATCGCGTGAATGCAGCGCTTGAAAACGACGAAATTATTACCGGATTCATCAAATGCCGCACAAAAGGTGGTATGATTGTAGATGTATTCGGAATTGAAGCATTCCTTCCGGGATCACAGATTGATGTTAAACCAATCCGCGATTACGATATTTACGTGAACAAAACAATGGAATTCAAAGTGGTTAAGATCAACCATGAGTTCCGTAACGTTGTTGTTTCGCATAAAGCGCTTATCGAAGCTGAACTTGAACAGCAGAAGAAGGACATCATCTCCAAACTCGAAAAAGGACAGGTTCTTGAAGGAACTGTTAAAAATATCACCTCTTACGGTGTATTTATCGACCTTGGCGGCGTAGACGGTTTGATTCACATTACCGACCTAAGCTGGGGCCGTGTTGCTCATCCTAACGAGATTGTTCAGCTTGATCAGAAGATCAACGTTGTTATTCTTGATTTCGATGATGACAAAAAACGTATTGCCCTTGGTCTTAAACAATTGTCATCTCACCCATGGGATAACCTCAGCGCCGAACTTAAAGTTGGCGATGTAGTGAAAGGTAAAGTCGTTGTAATGGCCGATTACGGTGCATTCATCGAAATTGCTCCTGGTGTTGAAGGTTTGATCCACGTTTCAGAAATGAGCTGGTCGCAACATCTTCGTTCAGCTCAGGACTTCCTGAAAGTTGGAGACGAAGTTGAAGCAACAATTCTTACACTTGACCGCGACGAACGTAAAATGTCGTTGGGTATCAAACAAATGAAGAATGACCCATGGGATAAGATCGAAGAAAAATATGCTATCGGTTCAAACCATGTTGCCAAAGTTCGCAACTTTACCAATTTCGGCGTATTTGTTGAAATCGAAGAAGGTGTTGACGGTCTGATTCACATCAGCGATCTTAGCTGGACGAAAAAGATCAAACATCCTTCAGAATTTACTTCAATTGGTGCTGAAGTTGACGTTCAGGTACTTGATATCGACAAAGACAATCGTCGTTTGAGCCTTGGTCACAAACAGCTTGAAGAAAATCCATGGGATGTATTCGAAACAATCTTTACCGTTGATTCTGTACATGAAGGTACAGTAATCGATCTTTTTGATAAGGGTGCAGTAATCTCATTGCCTTACGGCGTTGAAGGTTTCGCAACTCCACGTCACCTGGTTAAGGAAGATGGTTCGAATGTCAAAATGGACGAAAAACTTGAGTTCAAGGTTATTGAATTCTCAAAATCTGCAAAAAGAATAATTCTTTCACATTCACGTGTATACGAGGATGTCAAAAAGTCGGAAGAAACGGCCAAGAAAAAGGCTACTGCTAAAACGACTTCGAAAGGTTTGAAAACTTTGAAGGACAATGTTGAGAAAACAACACTTGGAGATATCAGCGAATTAGCTGCTCTGAGAACTCAAATGGAAGAAAAAGAGAAAAGAGATAACTAAGAAGTTATTGATTTGATTAAATTCTTATACTTGTATCCATGAATTTTATTATTCGAAAAGAAGAGAATTATTCCTGTGTAAAAGTTGTAAGAGATCATCTCGATAGTTTTGTTTCTCCGGACCTGAAAGCTGAATTAGTAATGCTTTCGAATAATGGGGGGCGAAATATTATTCTTGATCTTTCAGATTGCAACTATTGCGATTCATCGGGTTTAAGCGCCATTCTTGTCGGCAACCGGCTATGCGAGGATTCAGAGGGTACATTTATCATCTGCAACCTTTCACAGAGTGTCGAAAAAATGATAAAACTGGCAATGCTCGATTCCATTCTGGTGATTGCATCGAACCTTGAAGAAGCAGAAAAAATTCTCGTCGATAAGTCTCGACTTGAATAAAGATAAAAACCCGGCCTCAACAGCCGGGTTTTCTTTTTTAATACTTTCCGGTAAATCTTGCAAAATCGATGCTTTTCGCGTAGGTTTGATAAAACTTTGGTTATGCTCCCTTTTTCCGTGACTATTTTAGGCAGCAGTTCAGCGCTTCCGACAGAAACCCGGTTTCCAACATCCCAGATAGTCAATCTTAATGATAGATTGTATATGATTGATTGTGGCGAAGGCACGCAGATTCAGTTGCGTAAATTTGGAATAAAGACCGGAAAAATCAACCACATTTTTATTTCCCATCTGCATGGCGATCATATTTTCGGATTGCCCGGATTGATTTCAACCATGGCCCTTGGAGGTAAGAAAGGAGAACTACACATCTATGCCCACTCCGAATTAAAAATAATGATGGATCATCTGATGAAATTCATGAATGAATTGGATGATTTTAAGGTCGTTTATCACCCTTTAAGTTTCCGTGGCAGAGCCGTTATCTTCGAAGATTCAAAAATGGTGGTTGACTCTTTTCCGCTCAAACACCGGATTCCATGCTGCGGTTTTATTTTCAGGGAGAAGCCGCATGAACTTCACCTGCGGGGCGATAAAGTAGACTATTTAAATGTTCCGATCAGAGACAGGGTAGCTCTAAAAAGTGGGGCAGATTTTTGTACACCTGACGGAAAAATCGTTCCAAACCATGAACTGACTTTTCCGCCCGATCCAACCCGGTCGTATGCTTTTTGTACTGATACCATTTGCAGAAAACAGATTATACCCATTATAGAAAAGGTTGATTTGCTATATCATGAAGCAACGTTTGCTGATGACTTAAGCGATCTTGCTTTGAAAACATACCACACCACATCCAAACAAGCTGCCCGGATTGCGGCAGACGCAGGAGTTAAGAAATTAATCATCGGCCACTTTTCGAGCCGGTATAAAAGCGTAAAACCGCTCGTCGATGAAGCCCGGGTCATTTTCCCAAATACTTTCCCAGCTAATGATGGCGACAGATTTGAATTGTGATAACCTTTCTGCCTTAGTGACTTCGTGGCATTCCGATTTCATTGCCACTAAGCCACGAAGATACACCAGGATTCTAATTCATTTGAAAGCTGTTTGCAAAATTCACCCACACAATCAGTCATAGCGCCTTAATTTTCCTCACCATCAAAAAACTCTTTATTAAAATTAACCAGGTAAAGCCGTTCGGTCGGTCGCGTAAATGCCGTGTAAGCCCATCTGAGGTATTCACGATCAATCATATCTTCAACTAAATACCCATGATCCAGAAAAACTGCTTTCCATTGACCACCCTGCGATTTATGGCATGTTATGGCATACGAGAATTTCACCTGTAATGCGTTAAAATATTCATTCTCCCGAAGCTTTTCCCATAACTTCTTCTTATTATGTATTTCGGGATAATCAAGCGAAATCTCATCGAAAAGCATTTTTTGATCCGCTTGCGTCAGAGAAGGGGCCTCTCGGGTTAAGGTATCGAGAATAATTTTGCAATCAATTTCGATATCCTTGTAATCAATCAACCGAAGGGTTACGTTCACAAAATGAAACCCGTATTTTTCTTCAAATTTCCGAATCCTCACAACTTCTGCAATATCACCATTTGCAATAAAATCAAGCTCTTCCGACTGTTTGGTCCAATAATAATTATTTTTTACACTCATCACCAGATCACCTGTTGAAATCTGTTCTTCGCGGTATAGAACAGATCTGCGGATTCCCTCATTAAATTTATTGGCCCTTTTGTTCGACCGGGTTACTACGATTGTTTCATCCGTTCCGTATTTCGAGTAACAACCAGAAATCTCCTCAATCAAATCGGTACCGTTAATTCGCCTGATATCATTAAATCCGGCAAGTTTAACTTTCCAATAACCTTCAGGCTGATCAGTAGCCAATAAATTTCTGATTGTGGTGGCATTTTCCAGAATACCCGATTGTAATGCCTGCCTGACCACTTCGGTAAGTTCACATTTGATCACCTCAAGATCAAAATATTGCAACTCCTCCTCCTCAAGAGCCGGGCTTACACTAAATCCAACGGGTGGAAGCTGTGCAGTATCACCGGCAAGAATCAGCCGGCAGTTTTCACCCGACATCACATATTCAATTAAATCAGATAACAAGTTGCCAGAACCAAAAATATTTTGTTCTTGCGAATGATTCGAAATCATCGAAGCTTCATCAACAATGAAAATTGTATTTGTATGCAGATTTCTGTCGAGTGCAAACTTTCCGTAACCATCGGTATTCGATTGCTGCCTGTAAATTTTTTTGTGAATGGTTGTGGCCGTTTTTCCGGCATACCTGGCTAGCACTTTGGAGGCCCTTCCGGTGGGTGCCAGCAAAACGGTTTTCGTTTTTAAAGTATCGAGTACACGAACAAGCGCACTAAGTGCTGTAGTTTTTCCTGTACCTGCATAACCTCTTAGAAGGAATACGACATTGGAACGATCAAGCGTAATAAATTCAGACACTTTCTCGGCCATCTCTATCTGACAATTAGTTGGATCAAATTTTATCTCTTCGATGATCAAATTCGAGATGTATTTTTTTAACATATCAGATATTTTAACACAATTTATAGGCAAAGATTTGTTATTTTTTTTAAATTTGCATCCATTAGCATTAATTCATTGCAAATAAAAATGAAAATTGTAATACAAGGTTTATTGATCATTGGAAGTATTGTTTTAGCCTACCTGGTATATTCTACAATACTTAATCCGATTGATTTCAAAACAGAACAAGATTTGCGGTACACTGCTTGTATCGAAAGTTTGAAAAACATACGAAAAGCTGAAAGTGCGTATAAAGATGTGAACGGAAAATTCACAGGAAGTTGGGACACATTGGCCGTTTTTGTAAGAAAAGGAACTTTACCGCTGGTAAAGAAAATTGGTTCACTTACCGACGTGCAATTAGAAGCTGGAATGACAGAGAAAGATGCGATTGAAAAGGGGCTAATCATCAGGGATACGATTAGAGTAGCTGTACTTGATTCTCTTTTTGGCAAAACATACAATGTTGACAAAATGCGTAACATACCTTTTACAAAAGACGAAGTATTTTTCCTGGGAACGAATGTAATTACTACCGGATCAGGTGTTAAGGTAGCCGTTTTTGAATCTCGCGCACACAACAACCAGATTCTGGGAGAGCTTAAAGATAAATTCAAACAGGAGATTATCAACCTGAATGAGAAGAGGCGTTTGGACGGGAAATATCCCGGGCTGAAGGTAGGGTCACTGACCGAAACTAATAATAGTGCCGGTAACTGGGAATAAAGCAAATAAGATGCGTGATATCTGTTTAATCGACAAGACTTTCGATAGCACACAAACTCATTTATATCATCTGTCCATCCAGATTAGTCTGGATGGATTTTATTTTTCTGTACTCGACATTCCAAAGGGAAAATATATTGTTTTGAACGGACATAATTTTTTTCTGAGGCGCCCTCGTCTCCTATTGAAACATGTGCGTGACGTGATTGATTCGGAGGATATTTTCAGGCATGAATTCAAAAGTATAGAAATTCTCTACGCTTCAAGAAAATTCACATTGGTTCCACAGGCTTTTTACGGACGCGGATCAATTGATAAGTATTTGTGGTTTAACAATATTCAGGAGAAAGGTTTTGCAGTAGAAAAGAATCTCTTTCCAAAAGCCGAATGCTGGTGTATTTTCGATATTCCCCAAAATTTAAGTGAATATTTGACTGCTAAATTCCCGAAAAGTAATGTAAAGCACAATCTTTTCCCGTTGGTTGAAGGCGTCCTTAAACGAAATCGCGCTTACACAGAAAGAGAACAGGTTCATCTGAATTTTTTCCGCGACAGTTTCGAAATGGTCGTTGTAAATAGCTCAAAATTAATTCTCTGCAATATCTTTAATTATAAAACTGATCGCGATGTTTTGTACCATGTACTGTTTACTTTCGATCAGTTAAAGTTACCTCCTGAAACCACCGAACTAATCATACATGGACAGATGCCACAAGTTTCGCCTGTATATCATCTATTTAAAAAATATGTGAAGCTGACGGCCTTTGCACGACTTGATACCACTTATCAATACAGCTATACTTTCAGCCAGTTGCCTGAACATTATTATTCTTCACTATTAAGCGTTTATAAATGCGAATAATTGGCGGGGCCTTTAAAAGCCGGATTTTCAGACCAGGAAAAAACTTCAAGGCAAGGCCTACTACTGACTTTGCCCGCGAGAACCTTTTTAACATTCTTGATAACAGGTATACTTTTGAAGACAAAAGGGTTCTTGACCTTTTTAGTGGCACAGGTAGTATTTCCTTCGAGTTTGCATCGCGAGGTTGTCAAAACATCACCTGCGTCGAAATGGACCGGTTCCATTATAATTTTATATGCTCGGTTATTGAGAAACTGGATATAAAAGATGCTGTTAAGGCTGTGAACGGCGATGTTTTCAAATTTATCGGGCGTTCGATCGAGCAATACAATATCATCTTTGCCGATCCTCCATATGAGTTGAAGCGCCTTGCCGAAATTCCCGATTTAATTTTAAATGGTAATCTTCTTCCAAACGAAGGATTGCTTATTCTGGAGCATGGTAAGACAAACGATTTTTCTTCACATCCCTGTTTTAGCGAATTGAGGACCTACGGAAGCGTACATTTCTCGTTTTTCACGCAGAAAAAGTAATACGTCAGCATTCAACTTATTATAGAACAACACAATAGAAATTTACAACATCATTTTTTATCTATTTATTATTAATACGTTTGCATTCCCGAAAAATGCAGTATATTTGCAACGCCTTAGGAAAAAGGCATGTTGAAATAAAAGTTCTTATTTTTTTTAGAGATATAAAAACGGTTTGGTAGTTCAGTTGGTTAGAATACATGCCTGTCACGCATGGGGTCGCGGGTTCGAGTCCCGTCCAGACCGCTGTTTTTATTTACAATATTGGTTTGGTAGTTCAGTTGGTTAGAATACATGCCTGTCACGCATGGGGTCGCGGGTTCGAGTCCCGTCCAGACCGCGAAAGCTTCGGAAGTAATTCCGGAGCTTTTGTGTTTAATGAATTTTGTTACTTTTGCGACGATATAACAGG
Organism: Mariniphaga sp.; assembly: GCA_010906965.1. Taxonomy (GTDB): domain Bacteria; phylum Bacteroidota; class Bacteroidia; order Bacteroidales; family Prolixibacteraceae; genus JAAFHB01. Next base: position 8,076 of record JAAFHB010000104.1, read on the forward strand.
AGTATGTTCGAAAATCTTAATCAACCTTATCCCTTTAATAATAATTTCAAGCACAACTTGAAAACCATCGGACTTGTCGCGATGGGATTTGTGCTTCTGGTACTCTATATCCAACCTTTTGGTATTAACTTTCTGAAATCGGAGAAGGATGGATATTTTGTTTTGGGGATTGGCTTGCTGAGCGCGGCAACTTTTTTTGCAAACACCTTGATATTACCTGGAATCATGCCGAAGGTTTTCGATCCCTCGCAATGGACAATTCGGAAAGAGATGGTATGGAATTTATGGCTTTTTAGTAACTTGTTTGTTATCTTCTCTTTAATGGCATGGTTTGTCAACGAAATACAATTTACAGAATTATCTATTTTCAGGATCGGATCCTTAGCCTTACTTCCGCTTGTTTTATTTAATCTGATCAGCTACAACCACTCACTAAAGGATACTGTAGTTAATGCATTGGATAATAGCCGTAAACACTGGTTTAGGGAAGAAAAGCCTGACGTTACTGTCAACCATGACTTAAAGCTTTCTGCCGAAAATGGGAAAGATGTTTTTTCGGCGAGAATTGACGACATCATGGTTTTTCACTCCTCTGGCAACTATATCGAAATTTTCTGGCTCGACAATCAAATAAGACGAAAAAAGCTTTTCCGACAAACATTTGCATTTGTAGAACAATATATGAAAGATATACCTGACTTTAAAAAATGCCATCGTTGCTGGATGGTCAATCTTAAAAAAATTGAAACATTATCAGGAAATTCAAAAGGCTATTTTGTTGAGATGAACAAACTCGGATTTAAAATACCTGTCTCCCGAAATTACATTTCTTCCTTCCGCGAGCTGTTGTCCAGAGTACACGAGTGACTTTTATTTTCCAAAAGCACAATCATCTCAGGCACCATTCATCCCTATTCTGACTGCATTTCATCCCATATTCCTGCATTTGTGCCCTAATTACGCATGATAAACCTTTTTTTGAAATTGAAACACGCTACTGATTATCATTGTACTGGATTTCGAGGATCTTTATAAAAACTTATAAGGATTCAAACCCGTTTACTTTTCGTAATATTAATTTTAATCTTGTCGTGAAAAATGAAAGATCTTAACATTGGAGGTTTAAAAATTGGCTTACCCATCATTCAAGGTGGAATGGGTGTTGGAATATCATTATCCGGGCTGGCCTCTGCTGTTGCTAATGAAGGTGGCGTAGGTGTCATATCCCCTGCAGGAATTGGATTCTTGTACAAGCAGCATTCAATGGATTACCTTGAAAACTGTATCTTTGGTCTAACAGAAGAAATTAGAAAAGCGAGGGAAAAGTCCAAAGGAATTATTGGAGTCAATATTATGGTGGCTTTATCGAATTACGCTGACTTAGTGAAGACATCTATTAAAGAAGGGGTTGATATTATTTTTTCCGGCGCCGGCTTACCTCTGGATCTTCCCAAATACCTGTCACCTGATTCAAAAACGCGATTAGTTCCAATAGTATCCTCAGCGCGTGGTGCAGCGTTGATTTGCAATAAATGGAAAACCAACTTTGATTATTTGCCCGATGCAATTGTTGTTGAAGGACCTAAAGCCGGTGGACATCTCGGTTTCAAAATTGAACAAATTGAAGATGAAAATTTCTCTCTCGAAAAAATTATTCCGGAAGTGATCGCCGTAGCCAAAGAGATTGGCGACAAGAACGGTTGTACAATTCCTGTTATTGCGGCTGGTGGTATTTATACAGGCGAGGATATTGAGAAATTTTTTGAAATGGGTGCAGCCGGAGTACAAATGGGTACCCGTTTTGTCACAACCGTTGAATGCGACGCATCAGATAAATTCAAACAAGCCTACATCGATGCGCGAGTAAACGATGTTCGTATTATAAAAAGCCCTGTCGGGATGCCTGGCCGGGCCATTTCGAGCGAATTTCTTGATGGAGTTGAAGCCGGAACAAAACATCCAAAAGTTTGTCCTGTAAATTGTATAAAGACTTGCGATATCGCAACCGCTCCATATTGTATAATAGCATCTTTGACAGCTGCTTTAAAAGGTAATTTCAAAAATGGCTATGCATTTGCGGGCAGTAATGTTTGGAAAACAGATAAAATAGTCACTGTAAAAGAGTTGTTTTCAACATTGATTAAGGAATTTAATGAATACCAGAGCAAAATTAAACTTGCACTGAGCTAAAGATAACAAATCTGTAATTATATTTCAAAAGATGAACAAGTTACATTGTTCATCTTTTTTTTTGAATAAAGGAAGAGCCACATCATGATGACAACTTTGCAATGAAAGTTTTAGCACCTGTAATAGGGTTTCCTCATTTAAAACTCAAATTTGCGATTATTCTTTTTATTTTTGAACAATATTTTTCAAGTAGCTGGTAAAAATACGGGGCAAACTGATGCGATTAGACATGAAGTCGTCGCGACAAAGAACACGTTTAGCCGGTAATAAATTCAATTATATTTCGTTATGAATTATTTTAGCTCCACAAAGAAGACCTTACTCCTACTCGCGCTGTTGATCACATTTGGTCAGTCGGCAATACAAGCACAGGATGTTCAGGAACAAGCCATAAAGTTTGGTCGGGTTTTGAACCTGATTGAGCGCTTTTATGTCGACACTACCAATATTAACAGGCTGACTGAAAATGCGATATCCGAAATGCTTTCGACGCTCGATCCCCATTCTGTCTATATATCGAAAGATGAAGTAGCAGAAATGAATCAGCCGCTTGAAGGAAATTTTGAGGGAATTGGCATATCATTCAATGTATTTCAGGACACTTTAATGGTTATGACAACAATCCCGGGTGGACCTTCCGAACTGGTTGGACTTAGACCAGGAGACCGTATTATAAAAGTCGATGCAAAGGTTGTGGCAAATATCAAACTTAAAACACCTGATGTTTTTAAACTGCTGAGAGGAGATAAAGGGACCAAAGTGAATCTCACCGTGCTGCGGAAAGGGGAACCTGCTCCACTTGAGTTCACCATTATTCGTGATAAAATCCCGATTTTCAGTTTGGATGCTTCATTTATGCTGACGAAGGAAACGGCCTATATTAAACTCAATAAGTTTGCTGCAACGACCATTGATGAATACAAAGAGGCTATGAAGGCGCTCAATGCGAATGCTAAAGTCAAAAACCTTGTGCTCGATTTACGTGGTAATGGTGGTGGTTTTCTTGGAGCAGCATATGAACTGGCCAATCAGTTTTTGGAAGAGAAAAAACTGATCGTATATACCGAAGGGACACATAGCCCACGCAGAGATTATCTTTCAACCACGCGCGGAGATTTTACTCAGGGAAACCTGGTTATACTAATTGATGAAGGTTCTGCTTCAGCATCCGAAATTGTTTCGGGAGCGATTCAGGACTGGGACAGGGGTGTTTTGATTGGTCGTCGGTCATTTGGAAAAGGATTGGTCCAACAACCATTTCCGCTTAATGATGGTTCGATGCTTCGCTTGACGACAGCTCATTATTATACACCAGCCGGCAGAAATATTCAGAAGCCCTATAAAGACGACATAAAAAATTATAGGAATGAGTATTTCCAACGTTTCGAAAAAGGTGAAATGTTCAGTAAGGACAGTATCTCCCAACCCGACTCTCTGATGATGAAAACGTTGGTAACCAAGCGCAAGGTATATGCCGGAGGAGGTATCATGCCCGATATTTTTATACCGATGGATACTTCGATGTATTACCGTTATTTCAATAACCTGGTTCGCAAAAATGTATTATTTCCGTTTGTAGTTGGCTACATCGATAAAAACCGCGACCAGCTCAAAGCTAAGTATAAATCGATTGCTGATTTCAAGGATAATTTCCGCGTGACCGATACAATGCTGGACCAATTGATCGAAGCTGGTGAAAAAGAGGGAATAAAAAAAGACGAAGAGAGCCTTAAAATATCAGGTGCAATTATTTCACGCCAAATAAAAGCGCTTATTGCCAGAGATTTATACGATACAGGGGCCTATTATCTCATCATGATCGAAGACGACAAAGAGGTAGAAAAGGCCATTGAAGTCCTTTCCGATCAAAAAGTGTTCAACGGTTATTTGAATAAATAAAATATTTGGGTTTTCCTCACTGGAGACGTCCCGTTAATAAATTGTATATGAACGTTTTTATTGATTGGGCATTTTCTAACAAGGTTGAGCTTTTCGGAACACTTTTCGGATTGATCTATGTCTGGCTCTCGATTCGTCAAAGTTTGCACACCTGGACGGCAGGGATTATCACTTCCCTCCTTTACTGTTGGGTATTCTTCGAAGCCAAATTCTATGCAGGAATGGGGCTTCAAGGTTATTATTTAATAATCAGCATATACGGATTATGGAGCTGGCGCCGTGGAGGAGATATCAGCTCTAACGGAGAAACGCTCCACGTTAGTTGCACGAAAGCAAACCTTTGGGTTAAACTGTTTATTCTGAATCTTTTACTGACCTTATTGATGTATTATTTATTGAGCAGGCATACTGATTCGCCGATTCCCTTTGGAGACGCCTTCACGACTTCCCTTAGTATTATAGCAACATGGATGCTAGCCCGAAAGAAAATCGAGCATTGGTTAATCTGGATCTTTATCGATTTGATTTCATCCGGCCTATACCTCTACAGAGGCCTTTACCCAACTGTCTTCCTGTTTTTGGTCTACGCGGTTATGGCCGTAATCGGTTATTATGAATGGAGAAAGGAGCTTGTAAAAAGATCATGTTAATAGCTGATAACATCCGTCGCATTGTTGTTACTGGTCCTGAGTCGACCGGAAAAACAGAATTGGCGCAAGATTTGGCGGAGAAACTCAATGCCGTTTGGATACCTGAATACGCCCGGCAATACGTCGAAAATCTCAGCCGGCCATACGATTATAACGATGTCGTTGCAATTGCCCAATATCAGTTGGCCCAGGAATCCGAATATGCATTAAAAGTTGGAACGGGGATCATTATATTTGATACATGGCTGATTATTACAAAAGTATGGCTCGACCTTGTATTCGGGAATTGTCCGGAGTGGATTATTGATCATATCCGGTCATCAAAAATTGATCTTTTTCTGATCTGCGACACCGACTTACCATGGATTGATGATCCGGTGAGGGAAAACGGAGGTGAGAAAAGGAAAGAACTTTTTCAACTGTATTGTAACGAAATTCGCACATTTGGTTTTAAATTTGAGATCATTAGCGGATTTGGCGAAATCAGAACAGAAAATGCACTCAAAGCACTTTTGAAACATGGATTGAAACTATAATCTGGTTTGATTGTTAGGTAGGTTAATTAGATGTTTTGAATGAATAGATTTAAGTAACCAATTTTGATAGATTATGAAAATTGCAGATAGTATTGTCGATCTTGTTGGGAAAACCCCGCTTGTAAGATTGAATCGTTTAACAGAAGGACTCGAATGTGATGTTATTGTAAAGCTAGAATCACAAAATCCGGCAGGATCGGTAAAAGACAGGCTTGGATTTGCAATGATTGATGCTGCCGAAAAGAGTGGTATAATAAACAAGAATACCGTTATTATTGAACCTACAAGTGGCAACACGGGTGTCGGCCTTGCCTTTGTATGCGCAGCAAAAGGATATAAGCTGATCATTGTAATGCCCGACACCGTCAGTGTTGAACGCAGAATGATCGTTCACGCTTATGGAGGTGAAGTGATTCTTACACCAGGTAAAGAGGGAATGAAAGGGGCTATCGCCAAAGCTGAAGAGATTCAAAAGAACACCCCAGGTAGTTTCATCCCAATGCAGTTTAATAATCCTGCAAACCCTGAAATGCACCGTAAAACAACCGCCAAAGAGATTTGGGAAGATACAGATGGCAAGGTTGATATATTTGTTGCAGGCTCCGGAACAGGAGGAACAATAACAGGAGTATCAGAAGTAATCAGAGCTCTGAAACCAACCTTTTATTCCGCAGTTGTAGAGCCAACTGATTCACCGATTTTATCGGGCGGGGCACCAGGTCCGCATAAGATCCAGGGAATTGGGCCAGGCTTTGTGCCTAAAGTATTGAATATTGCGTCGTATGACGAAGTTATTCAGGTTTCAGCCGCTGATGCATTCGAAACTGCAAGGAAACTTGCCAGTTTAGAGGGTATTTTCTGTGGTATGTCTGCTGGTGCAAATGTATTTGCAGCCATTCAACTGGCCAAACGTCCTGAAAACAAAGGAAAAATGATTGTTACAATTATTTGCGATACCGGTGAACGTTATTTAAGTACACCATTATTTACCTATGATAATGAAAGATAAAGAGGAACAATTGGTAGAGTGGACAGATTCTGCTGTCAGGTCGTTGGTTGATACACGATCATTCGATGTACTGTGTCACAAGCACCGGACAGGAGAATCGATGCCCTCTGCCGAAAAGTTAAGAGCAATTGTCGAAAAAATCCGTCAGATTGTTTTCCCCGGTTATTTTGGCGAGATTAACTTAAAGTCAGAAACACTCCCCTATTACATGGGCGTGCTCATTGACGAGGTTTATGAACAAATAACAGAACAAATATTTTCAGGATTGTGTTTTATTTGTGAAAAAGAGGACGATGACCGCGATCTGGAAGGGAAAAGAGCACAGGCACAAAAGATTGGTTATAAATTTGTGAACGGCCTTGCCGAACTCAGACGAATACTCATTACCGATGTGAATGCGGCCTACCTCGGTGACCCAGCTGCAAATAGCGTGGGTGAAGTTATCTTCTGCTATCCTGCCATCAGGGCAATATCGAGTTACCGCATTGCTCATTGCCTTTTTTCTTTGGGCGTTCCACTTATACCACGAATAATCACAGAGATGGCCCATTCTGAAACAGGTATCGACATCAATCCGGAAGCTTCGATTGGTGAATATTTCACAATCGACCATGGAACTGGGGTAGTGATAGGATCTACGAGCATTATCGGTAAAAATGTAAAACTCTTTCAGGGCGTCACCCTTGGTGCGAAGAGTTTTCCGCTCGATGAAAATGGAAATCCTGTAAAAGGTATTCCACGTCATCCAATCGTTGAAGATAATGTGATTATTTATTCCAACGCCACCATTCTCGGACGTATCACAGTTGGTCACGATTCGGTGATCGGCGGAAACATTTGGGTTACCAACGATTTGGCACCAAACTCAAGGGTTGTCCAGACCAAGACGCGGAATGCCGATTTTTTTAATGGCGGAGGAATTTAAGAGCTATTTTTATCCCCGGAAAAAACTACTTTTGCCGTCGCATATTGATAAAACTTTAAAGGAGTCACTTTTAAAGCTGAAAGCGTGCATCATTGCATATTATCAATCAAGAAAAAGGGAGTATCTGTGAGTAAGTTCAAAATAGTTGCCAAAACATTAGCCGGACTTGAAAACGTTCTGGCCGATGAAATCAGGGCATTGGGTGCGGAATCGGTTTTAGTCGAAAGACGTGCCGTATCATTTGTCGGTGATCAGGAGATGATGTACAAAGCTAATTTTCATCTTCGTACTGCTATAAAAATCCTTAAGCCAATTGCCGAATTTGAGGTAACAAATCGCGACGAACTCTACGATCACGCTAAAGAAATCCCTTGGACGAACTATCTGGCGCTTGGAAAATCCTTTGCAATTGATGCGACGGTTCAGTCCGAAATGTTTGTCAACTCGATGTTTGCGTCACTGAGGGTAAAAGATGCAATTGCCGATCAGTTCCGTGAAGCGACAGGGAAACGTCCTTCCGTTAATTCGGATGATCCCGACATCCGCATCAATGTACACCTGATGAATAATCACTGCACGTTGTCGCTCGACAGTTCAGGTGATTCACTTCATAAACGCGGTTACCGCATTGGTCAGGGTGATGCACCTATTAATGAAGTACTTGCTGCCGGAATGATTCTTCTAACCGGATGGCACGGCGAAAAAGACTTCCTTGATCCAATGTGTGGCTCGGGAACATTGCTGATCGAAGCAGCGATGATCGCGAAGGGAATACCTCCCGGAATGTACCGTAAATCATTTGGTTTCGAACAGTGGCCCGATTTTGATCAGAAGCTGTTTGGCGAAATCTATAACGGTGATTATGAGAAGGAGTTCAATGGCAGAATTATCGGTTCCGATATTTCGCCCATGGACGTAGCACTTGCCAAAGCCAATGTTAAAAATGCCAGTCTTTCTAAAGTTATAGAACTTGAGGTTCATGATTTTATTAATCTTGATCCCCCTTTTGAAAATGGGATTATTATCACAAATCCTCCTTACGGCGAAAGAATGAAGCCTCAGTCGATAACAGACTTATACGCTTCGATGGGTAATACATTGAAAAATAAATTTGCCGGTTTTGAAGCATGGATTATCTCGAGCTCTGAGGATGGATTAAAAAGTGTTGGTTTAAAGCCGGCTAAAAAGATCGATCTTTTCAATGGTGCACTGGCTTGTAGCTTCAGATGCTTCGAACTATTCAAGGGCACCCATAAAGATGCGGTAATCATTAAAAAGCGTATTGGAAAAACGAACGAATAAAATAGGTTTGCATCAATTTGAAATCGAATCGATGCAAATCAATGTTATTGATAAAGGATTTCCTCCGGTTTTCCGCCCAGGAAATCATTGAACCGTGCTTTAGGTTGTCCAAAAGCATTGAATATGAATGGATCGCTACCCTTCGGTGAAAAAGGAATCCAGCTTAGTCTAAGTTCAAGAACATTGAATATAAGCGATTCGTTGTGAACACGAATACCAAAACCGATTCCACCGTAAAATTTATCAGTCATTATTGATTGCAATTTGTCGGAAAGAAAAGCGGCATCTGCAAAAAAGTAATTTGCAAACCGGAAACCTAAATAATTCCAACCCCAGAACCGAACCGATTCGATGTTAAGTTTAAGTCGGTTCGCCCCTTTGGTGTCGAGCGAAAAATAGTCGCGAATACCGAACCTCCTGTTGATTACGAGATACTCCTCCTGGAAACGATTAATTCCGCTCAATAATTCCATGTTAATGAAAAACCGGTAAGGATGCTTATTGATGTAAATAAAATTGGTGAAATAATTAGTGTTAAGCAATATAGCGCCCTGCTCTATTTGTGAATTGTTCAGGTAGCCGCCTACCCCAACCTGCCATTTAAAGTAAGCACCTCCCTTCAGAATATTGGCTTTTGAATACCGGAAATGGAAATAGGGGCGCGTCCGGTAAGCTTCCACATCGAATCCCACTGCAGCCTCAGCATACCGGCCGTAAGGAATATCTTCGGTAATACCATAGCCGTAAATCCGGTTATTCTTAAACAGGTAGCGCTTACTAATTCCAAATGAACCAAGTATGAAATCATGACTTCTGAATAAACTGTTTTCTAAACGACCAGTTGTTAAATTGAAATAATCCTGATGCAGGTACCGGCCTGCAATGATCATATTTCCAAGCGAAGAATAGATATTGGGATTGATCAATTGACGACCATACCAGATATCAGCGTTTAAATACGATGCAGCAGTATCCAGTCTTGTATAAGCGTACGGAGTAAGGTAATAATCAGAAAAGACTCTTTCGAGCGAAACGCCACCAGCCCAATCGACTTTCGATGCGATAAATTGTTTGTCGAGATAGGCATTCCACCATATTTTGCGATAGGTATTCGTATATGTTAAGCCCGTCCGAATAAACCGACCTCCCAAATCGCTGATTTCGTAATTAAAACTTCCGCCAAAATGTTGTTTTTCGGTTTTATTAAATTCCATACTTGCAGAAAGCTGATGACCAATTCCAAACATATTTTTATCATTCACACTCAGGCTTGTTGAATTGGTACTTAGGCTTCCACTGATACCATACTCAAATCTCCCGATGACGACCACCAATATATCCACTTCATCCTTTACCTTCTGAGAAGGAGAAAGCACAATGGCCACATCCTGAATATAGGGAAGATCGCGAATCACTTTTTCATTTTCTGCCATTAACTGAGGATTTACTTTCTCTCCAGCGTTAAAAAGCAATTGCATCCGGAGTTTTCGTTCTGTTGTTTTTACATGTAGAACGTTAGCCGTCTTTTCAAACCATGCCGATGCTTGCTTCATCGTGTCCTGCAGGGACGTCCCGAAAGCATCGAGCTGTTTGAAACGAATATTGCCGATTCGCTTACCGGCAAAGGGTGCAAAGTAGAGTGAACTATTTACGGCCATTTGCCCCTTGAATGGTTGACCATCTTTGATGATCAATGAAAATAAATTGCGCGTTATGAAATTGTTCTCCCCTTTGCTTTTGAGTGTCGACAACGGACTT